>CAYZKM010000257.1:0-6892 GCA_964478525.1 uncultured Bifidobacterium sp. | reverse complement strand
GGGGGCGCGTGGGGCTGGTGGGGCCGGGCGGCGCGGGCAAGTCCTGGGTGCTGCGGCTGCTGCTGCGCCAGTACGAGCCGCAATCGGGCCGCATCGCCATTGGCGGGCAGGACATCGCCGGGCTCGAACCCGCGAGCATCGCCGCCCAGGTGGCGATCGTGGCGCAGGACAGCACGCTGTTCCATGGCACCATCGCCGAGAACCTGCGCCTCGGCCGCCCGGAGGCGACGCAGGCGGAGATGGAGGCCGCGGCGCGGGCGGCCAACGCGCATGACTTCATCATGGCTTTGCCCGGCGGCTACGAGGCGGTGATCGGCGAGCGCGGCGCGCGGCTGTCGGGCGGGCAGCGGCAGCGGGTGGCCATTGCCCGCGCCCTGCTGCGCGACGCGCCGATCCTGATCCTGGACGAGGCGCTGTCAGCCGTGGATGCCGAGAACGAGGCGGTGATCCAGCAGGCGCTGGACCGGCTGATGCAGGGCCGCACGACGCTGATCCTGGCGCATCGCCTGTCCAGCGTGATCGGGGCCGACCGCATCCTGGTGCTGGAGGACGGCGCCGTCGTGCAGGCGGGGCACCACGCCGAGCTGATCGGGCAGGACGGGGCGTACCGGCGGCTGATGCTGCCGCAGATGGCCGAGGGCTCGGCGCGGGATGCCGACCTGGCCGCCGCCATGCCGGACGGCCCGCGCGCCGAGGCGGGTGGTGCGCGTGGCACCGTGGTGCGGACGCTGGCCGAGGACGCCGCCCGCGTCACCTGGCCCGAGACGATCCGCACGCTGATGCGCGTCGTGCGGCCCTATCGCGGGCAGTTGTGGATCACCGTGCTGTGCGGGATCGGGCGGGTGATCGCGTTCATCTCGGTGGGGGTGTTCGGCGCGCTGCTGCTGGCCGCGGTGCGCGACCATGCGCCCACGACAGCGCTGACGGTCGCCCTGCTGATCGCCGCCCCGGTCGCGGGGCTGCTGCACTGGCTGGAATCCTGGATCGCCCATGCCATGGCCTATGCGCTGCTGGCCGAGATGCGCATCGACCTGTTCCGCAAGCTGGATGCGCTGGCGCCGGCCTATCTGCTGCAGCGCCGGTCGGGCGACCTGGTCGCGCTGGCCACGCAGGATGTCGAGACGGTGGAGTATTTCTTCGCCCACACCATCGCCCCGGCCATCGTCGCGGGCCTGGTGCCGGCGACGGTGCTGATCGCGCTGGCCTGCATGTCGTGGCCGCTGGCCTTGGCGCTGGCGCCGTTCCTGCTGTACGCCGGCGCGTCACCGGTGTTCGGGCGGCAGCGGATCGACGGCATGGCATCCCGCGCCCGCGCCGCTCTGGGCGCCATGAGCGCCTATGTCACCGAAACGATCCAGGGCCTGGCCGAGTTGCAGGCCTTCAACGCCACCGACCGCCGGCGCGCCGGGTTCCTGGACACGGTGCGCCAGTACCAGGCATTGCGGCTGAAGCTGCTGGCCGATCTGAGCCTGCAGACCAGCCTGCTGGAGATCGCGACCGGCCTCGGCGGCCTGGCCGTCGCGGTCACCGGCGGGGTACTGGTGGGCGCCGGCACATTCCCCGCGTCCCTGCTGCCGCTGGTGGTGCTGATCTCGGTCGCCGCCTTCCTGCCGGTGTCGGAGATCGCGCAGGTCGGGCGGCAGCTGGCGGACACGATCTCCTCGACGCGGCGGCTGCATGTCGTGCATGGCGAACCGGTGGTGATCGTGGACGGACCGCGTGAACCGGCCGCACCCAAAGGCGGGTCCACCGTCAGCGTCGCGGGCGTGCGCTTCACCTATCCGGGCCGGTCGCAGCCGGCGCTGTCGGATGTGCGCTTCGACGTTCCCGCCGGCGCGACCATCGCGCTGGTCGGCCCGTCCGGGGCCGGCAAGACGACCATCGCCAACCTGCTGCTGCGGTTCTGGGACCCGGACGCCGGGGCGATCCTGCTGGATGGCGTCGATCTGCGGGAATTGACCCTGGACGGGCTGCGCGGGCGCATCGCCCTGGTCGCGCAGGACACCTATCTGTTCAACGACACGCTGGAGGCGAATGTCCGCCTCGCCCGTCCCGACGCCACCGCCGAACAGGTGGCGCTGGCGCTGCGGCGCGCGGCGCTGTCGGATTTCGTCGCCGGCCTGCCGGACGGGCTGACCACGCGCGTCGGCGAACGCGGCGTGCAACTGTCGGGCGGGCAGCGCCAGCGCATCGCCATCGCGCGCGCCTTCCTGAAGGACGCGCCGCTGCTGGTGCTGGACGAGGCGACGTCCCATCTGGACACGATCAGCGAGCAGGCGGTCCGCTCGGCGCTGGACGAGCTGATGATGGACCGCACCACGATCGTCGTGGCGCATCGGCTGTCGACGATCCAGGCAGCGGACCAGATCCTGGTGCTGCACGATGGGCAGGTGGTGGAAGCCGGCACCCATGCCCAGCTGCTGGCGCAACGCGGCATCTATGCGCGCCTGGTGGATCGGCAGATGGCGGGCGTGTCGGCCCGGGCATAGCGCCCGGTTTCCCCGCAAGCACGATCCCGGCCATACTGGCCCGACCAGGCGCGCGCCACGGGAGGAACAATGGGACCGCTGCACGACATTCGCGTCATCGACCTGAGCCGGGTGCTGGCCGGGCCCTATTGCGGGCAGCTGCTGGCCGATCTCGGCGCCGAGGTGATCAAGGTGGAAGCCCCCGAGGGCGACGAGAACCGGCAATGGGGGCCGAAGGCGCCGAATGGTATCTCGTGCAACTTCAACAGCGTCAACCGCGGCAAGCGCGGCATCACGCTGAACCTGCGCACCGATGGCGCGAAGACCGTGCTGCGCGGCCTGATCGCCAAGGCCGACATCGTGATCCATTCGTTCCTGCCCGATTCCGCCGAGAGACTTGGCATCAGCTATGAAAAGCTCAAGGAAATCCGCCCCGACATCATCTTCTGCTCGATCAACGGCTATGGCGGGAAGGGCCCGATGCGCAACCGCCCGGGCTATGACGTGATGGTGCAGGCGTTCTCGGGCATCATGTCCACCACGGGCTTCCCCGGCGGGCCGCCGGTGCGCGTCGGTCCGTCAGCGGTCGACATGGGCACCGGGCTGACGGCATTCGGCGGCATCATGACCGCGCTGTATCACCGCCGGAATGGCGGTGGCGGATCATGGGTGCGGGTGTCGCTGCTGGAAACCGCGCTGTCGCTGGTCGGCTACCAGGCGGTGCTGGCGATGCAGGCGGGCGTGATCCCCAAGGCCGAGGGCACCACCCTGGCCGTGATGGCACCCTACCAGGCCTTCAAGGCCAGCGACGGATGGCTGCTGGCCGGCGCGCCCAACGATCCGGCCTGGCGCCGCTTCGCCACCGCGATCGCGCGCCCGGAACTCGCCGACGACCCGCGCTTCCTGCGCAACCAGGACCGGCTGGACAACCGACCCGCCCTGCTGGGGGAGATCGAGCCGGTGTTCGCCACCGCCACGGTGCGCGAATGGATCTCCCGCCTCGATGAGCAGGGCGTGGCCTGCGCGCCGATCCAGGGGCTGGGCGACGTGATCGAGCATCCGCAGGTGCTGGCCAACGACATGGTGATCGAGGTGATGAACGCCGACGGCACGACACAGAAAGTCGTCGGCGCGCCCTTCAAGCTTTCCACCCATGACGGAATCGCAAAGACCGCCGCGCCCGACCTCGGCGCCGATACGGATGCGGTACTCGGCGGCATCCTCGGCCTGTCGGCGGCAGATATCGCCGCGCTGCACGCCGACGGATCGGTATAGCGCATGATCACGCTGAGCGGAATCGTGGCAGCGGGTGAATCATACGATCAAACAACGAGATAGCGCGCGCTGACCGGTTACGGTCAGCCGGAAAGCGCCCTAGCGTCAGCCGCCCCGGTCCGCGCGGGCGAGGAACGCGCGGATCAGGCCGCGGGTGCGTTCGGTGTGCAGCAGCCCGCCGACCTCGTCCAGTTCCAGCACGAACCCGTCCTGCGTGCCGTCCCGCGCGGCGGCGATGCAGCGCTTGGCCGCCGCCACCGCATGGGCCGGCATCGCCGCATAGCGCGTGGCGATGGCCGCCGCGGCGTCCGCCAGCCCGGCGGGCGGGGCGGTCCATTGCACCAGGCCCAGCCGTTCGGCGACATCGCCCTTCACCGTCTCGGCCCCCAGGATCAGCCGCGATGCCGTGCCGGTGCCGCACAGCCGTGTCAGCCGCTGGGTCCCGCCCGCGCCGGGCAGCAGGCCCAGCGTGACCTCGGGCAGGCCGAGGCTGGCCTGGTCGGACGCGATCCGCAGGTCGCAGGCCAGCGCCAGTTCCAGCCCGCCCCCCAGCGCCGCACCGCCGATCTCGGCCAGGGTGACGCATCCCAGCCCCTCGATCCGCGCCAGCAGATGCTGATAGCCGCTGATCACCGCCATCTGCCGGTCCAGCCCGTCCGGCGCGCCAAACCGTTCCCGCATCTCCTTCAGCTCGGCCCCGGCGCAGAAGATGCGCAGCGCCGAGCGGATGTGCAGCACCGACCAGTCGTCGCGGCGGTCCAGCGCGTCCAGCAGGGCGTGGAAGCCGGCGACCCAGCCGTCGCTCATGGCGTTGACCGGCGGGTTGTTCATCGTGACGGTCGCGACGCCATCGGCGATGCGCAGGTCGAGCACTGATCCGGTCATTCATGTCCCCAGGGTTGCACCGGTCCATGCTGCCCGGTCCGGAGCGCATGCGACAACCCGGCATTATTTCCGGCGCTTGGCCGGCGGCTTCCGGGCATGGGATTTCGTGGTCGGCTTCGGCTTGTGGGGTGACCGAGGCTTACGTGCAGCGTGCGCCTTGGACTTGGTGGGGCGCGAGGGCAATCGCGTCTGCCACCAGGCGATGGCGGCAACCGCCAGCACGATGACGCCGGCGCCGATGGCCACCGACAGCGTCGACGCGCCGCAATTGCCGCCGGCGCAATACGCCGTCAGGCGGATCAGTGCGGCGGTGTCGAACAGCAGCATTGCCCCGAACACCGCCAGCACCGCCAGGATGGCCACGAATCGCATCGGCGCTGCGTAGAACAGTTCGCGCCCCGGCGAAACATGCCCACTGGAAGCGGTGGTTTGACCGGCCTCGCCGGCGCCGCCATGGTGCCCCCGGCACGCGGGAGGAAGCATCATGGAAGTCGTCGGCCTTGGCATGCACTATGAAGACCTGCCGGTGGGGCGGACGTTCAAGACCATCGGCCGCACGGTCACCGAGGCGGACATCACCAACTTCGTCAACGCGACCGGCATGGTGGAAGTGCTGTTCACCAACATCGAGTTCCTGAAGGAGGAATCGGACATCAAGCAGCGCCTCGCGCCCGGCGCGCTGGGATACTGCTTCGCCGAGGGTCTGCTGGTGCAGTCGACGATGCAGCACACCGGCTTTGCCTTCCTGAACATGGAGCTGAACGTCCACGCCCCGGTGTTTGCCGGCGACACGATCCATGTCGAGGTCGAGGTGATCGAGGCACGCCTGTCGAAGAACCGCCCCGGGCGCGGCCTGGTGCGCACGCGCAACCGGGTGGTGAAGCAGGACGGCACGGTGGCGCTGACCTATACGCCGCTGCGGATGATCAAGTGCCGGGGGGCAAAGTAGCCCCTTGCCGAACGCGGCAACCCGCGCTACGTGTCCACCCATGGATCAGACGCGCGCACGACCCGTCTCGCGATTTTGGTACCGCTGGTATTACACACTGGCGGCCTAGGATCGTGCACCCATAGCAAGACCCCGAAGCCGCCCCACCAGGCGGCTTTCGTGTTTCTCGGCTTGCGTTCTTCGAAATCCCCGCCCGGTGGTCCGGCTTCCTGACACAAGCAGGAGGTTCCCCATGCCCACCCACGATTTCGACGTCATCACCGGCCCATCCACGCCGCGGCCCACCGGCACCCCGCCGGCCGGATCGCAACAGACGCAACCATCCGGCCCGCAACGGCCGGACGCCGCGCGACACGGGTAGGCCGCCATGACCTGGTCTCCGCGTTCCTGGCGCGACAGCACGGCCCGCCAGATGCCCACCTACCCCGACCCGGCGGCCCTCGCCGCGGTCGAGGCCACGCTGTCCGACATGCCGCCCCTGGTCTTCGCCGGCGAAACCCGCACGCTGAAGGACAAGCTGGCCCGCGTCGCGATGGGCGAGGCGTTCCTGCTGCAAGGCGGGGACTGCGCCGAATCGTTCGGCGAGTTCCATGCCAGCGCCGTGCGCGACACCGTGAAGGTGCTGCTGCAGATGGCCGTGGTGCTCAGCTATGCCACCGGCACCCCGGTGGTGAAGGTGGCCCGCATGGCCGGGCAGTTCGCCAAGCCGCGATCATCCGACAGCGAAACGATCGGCGGCGTCACCCTGCCATCCTATCGCGGCGACATCATCAACGGCCATGCCTTCACCGAACAGGCGCGCATCCCCGACCCGTCACGCATGATGCAGGCCTACAGCCAGGCGGCGATCACGATGAACCTGCTGCGCGGCCTCGCGCAGGGGGGCTTCGCCGACCTCGCGCGGGTGCAGGAATGGAACCAGGCCTTCGTCGCCGCCTCGGCGCAGGGCGAACGCTATGTCGCGCTGTCGCGGCGGATCGAGGAATCGCTCGCCTTCATGGCCGCCTGTGGCCTCGACTCCGCCCGCGCGCCGCAACTGCGCGGCACCGAGCTGTACACCAGCCACGAGGCGCTGCTGCTGCCGTACGAGGAAGCCCTGCTGCGCCAGGACAGCGCGACGGGCGCGTGGTACGGCTGCTCGGGCCATCTGTTGTGGATCGGCGACCGCACCCGCCAGCCGGACTCGGCGCATGTGGAGTTCCTGCGCGGCGTCGCCAACCCGATCGCCATGAAATGCGGACCGTCGATCGAGCCGGACGAGCTGCTGCGCCTGCTGGATATCCTGAACCCGCGCAACCAGGCCGGGCGCATGACG
>CAYZKM010000256.1:0-6897 GCA_964478525.1 uncultured Bifidobacterium sp. | reverse complement strand
TCGTCCGCCCCGATGAACGGCGTTTCCTGACCGGGGAGATGATCCGCCGCGTGACCTGGACCGCGCCGCAAGGCGAGCTGATCGAGCGTGTGGCGGCGCTGGCGGCGGCGGGGTTCAGCCAGGTCGTGTTCTCGATCCTGCCGGGGCAGGAACATGCGGTCGAGGACTGGGGCCGGGTGCGCGCCGCGTTCGTTTGACCCCGCCCGGGGTGCGGAATAGGAACGAGGCAACGCCGTGGCGCGCCCCCGCGCCCGAGGCGATCCGGAAAGGAAACGTCCCATGGGCCAGACCGTTGGCAGGCTGATCGTCGACAGCCTGGAAGCGCACGATATCGACCTGATCTACTGCGTGCCCGGCGAGAGCTATCTGGGCTTCACCAACGCGCTGGCCGACAACAACCGCATGCGGCTGATCGTCTGCCGCCATGAAGGCGGGGCGGCGTTCATGGCCGCCGCGGATGGACGGATGCGCGGCGGGCGGGCCGGGGTGTGCGTGGTCTCGCGCGGGCCGGGCCTGTCGAACGCGCTGATCGGGCTGCACACCGCCTTCCATGACGCGACGCCGATGGTGATCCTGATCGGGCAGGTGGAACGGTTCGAAGCCGGACGGATGGCGCTGCAGGAGCAGAACTATTCCCGCCTGCTGTCCGACATCACCAAGCTGGTGATCGAGGTCAACGATCCCGTCCAGACCAGCGAGGCGATCGCGCGCGCCTTCCATGTCGCGGAAAGCGGCACGCCCGGTCCGGTCGCGGTGATCGTGCCCGAGGATGTGTTCGACGCGCAGACCGACGCGCCGCTGAACCGGCCTCGGCCGGCCGCGCAGGGCGGGCCACTGGTGGCGGATGTCGAGCGGCTGGCGGCGATGCTGGCTGCCGCCGAACGCCCGCTGGTCTGGGTGGGCGCGACGATGCGCGATGCCGGCGTGCCCGACCTGGCGCGCCTGGCCGAGGAATGGGTGCTGCCGGTGTCGCCCACGCATCGGCGTCCGCATCTGTTCGATGCCGGGCATCCGAACTATGGCGGCTACATGGCCAGCCGGGTGCATGCCGACATGCTGGCCGAGATGAAGAAATCCGACCTGCTGGTCGCGCTGGGCGAGCGTCTGACCGGCAGCCTGACGCAGGGCTTCACCTTCCCCGCCGCACCCGAGCCGCAACTGCCGCTGGTGCATGTCTGGCCGGATGCGAACGAGGTCGGCCGCGTCTGGCGGCCCGAACTGGCGATGGCGTGCGAGCCTTCGGCCGTCGTCAGCGCCCTGCTGGCCCGCGGCGCGCCCGCCGGCGCCGCGAAGCGCAAGGGCTGGGTCGCGCAGCTGAACGCCGTGCACAAGCGGGTGACCACGCCGGAATGGGAGAGCATGCCGGATGGCGTGAACTTCTCGGCCGTGATCGCCGCGGTGAACCGTCATCTCGCCGATGATGCGACGGTGACCTCGGATGCCGGCAATTTCGCGACCTTCGTGCATCGTTACCTGCTGATGAAGCCGGGGCAGATGTTCCTGGCATCGGTGGTGGGCGCGATGGGGTCGGGCATGCCGATGGCGGTCGCCGCCTGCCTGCGCCGGCCGGGCACGCAGGTGATCGGCTTCGCCGGCGACGGCGGCACGCTGATGACCGGCAACGAGCTGGCCACCGCCCGGCAGTACCAGGTCAATCCGGTGTTCATCGTGTCGGACAACAACTGCTATGGCACGATCACGCAGCACCACGACATGCGCTATCCGGGTCGGCCGTACCAGGCGGCGACGCAGCTGACCAATCCGGACTTCGCCGTGTGGGCGACGGCCTTCGGGGCGAAGGGGATGACGATCCACGATGAATCGGAGGTCGATGGCGTGATCGCCGAGGCACTGGCGGTGAAGACGCAGCCAGTGGTGGTGCATGTGCACACGTCACTACAGCAGATCAGCGCCTGGCGCCGCCGTCCGGCATAGGGAAGGGCGCCGCCGCGGTCAGGCCGCGGCGGTCAGCCGTTTCACGAACGCCGAGATCCGGTGCCGGCGCAGCTCGCTGCGCGCCTTCGCGTCGGTGGTCATGTAGTTCAGCTGGATACTGTACCGTGGCCCGGTGAAGGTCCGGTGCCCGTGCCAGGTGTCCGGCCCGTTCGGGAACACCAGCAGCGTCCCGTTCACCGGCGGCACCTCCACCGCATAGTCCTCCAGGTCGGTGGGCCCGCGCAGCAGGCGCAGGCAGCCTTCCTGCTTGGCCCAGGCATCGGATTCCGGGTTCAGGTACAGCAGGATCGTCACCCGCTTGGCCAGGGAATCGCAGTGGATCCTGCCATCCCGCTCGTCTGTCCAGCCGCGCAGCGTCACCATCGTGGGCGCGTCCGACAGATCAAGGCCGAAGCGGTGGGCGATCGTCTCGCGCAGCACCGGCCCGCCCATCGCGTCCATCAGTGCCTGCGCCGCCGGTCCCAGCCGGACCGAATCCGGCGGGAACGACCCGCGCTTGCGCAGTGGCGGCAGGTCGTTCACCACGGCGCGCAGGTCCTCGGGCGGGACGAAATGCGGCACCACCACGTGCGGGAACGGGTCGGTGGCCACCTCGGTCGCCGCCAGGCGAGCATAGTCCAGTGCGATCATGCGGGTTCCTTCCGGGACCGGGACGGGCGCATCAGCAGGGCCTCGGCCAGGTCGATCAGGTCGTCGGTCCAATAGATATCGGGTCGCGGGCAGGCGGGCGCCAGCCCCTCGGGCAACAGTCCGTCGGGCAACAGGGCATCGGGGCGGCAGGTCAGCACGGCCATTACCGCGGTCGTGGGGAAGGCCGTCCGCCCGCGCGCCGCGCCGGCCAGCGCCCCCGCCACGCCATCGGCCGGGGCGGTCCCCTCGGCCAGGGCGCGGAACGCCGGCTGCAGGGCAGGGAGGTCGCCGGCGGCGGCCGCCATGCCGCCCGGGTCCGCCCCGCCGATGCCGGCGGCGACCGCCGCGGCAAACCCCGCGCAGGCGGCGATGGTGTCGGGGGCGGTGTCGGGCAGCGTGCGATCCGCCGCCGCCAGTGCCGCCGCCTGCGCCGGACCATCCGCCCACACCCCGATGGGGGTCGCGCGCATCAGCGCATCCGCCGCGGTCGGCCGCGCGTCGGGTCGGACGCTGGTCTGCCAGGCCGCCTGCGCCGCCGCTACGGCCGGCGCGTCCCAGGTGGAGCGGCCGGCCAGGGCGCGGGCGAGGGCGATCGCCATCTCGGTGCCGTCGCCGGGCTGGCCGAGCAGCCGGCCCGGCGTGGCGCGGGCATCGCCGATCGCCAGGCCCAGCAGGCAGCCGGCGGCGCGGTCGAACGCCACCGAATCCGGCGCGCGCGGCCAGTCCAGCACGATGCGCGGTTCCCGCCGGTCTTCCGTGCTGCCGCGCCAGGCGCGGGTCAGCAGGGTCGCCACCGCATCGGGCGCGCCGCCGAAACAGGCCGAGGGGCGGCTCTCGCCCAGGGCGTTATAGGTCACGGGCTGGCCGTCCTCGGCCACCAGCACGCCGCCCGCGGCCATCAGCAGGGCGTGGCCCGCGGCGATGTCCAGCGCGTTCACCGGGCGCAGGGTCTGGGTGGCGATGCCGTCGCCCACGGCGATCCGGGCCAGGCGGTAGGCGATGGACGGCAGCGGCATGAACCGGGCCGGGGCGCATGCGATCGTATTCCAGACCGGGCGCTGCCAGACCCCGTGGTTCAGGAACACGACATCGCCCCGGGCCAGGCCGCGCCCGCGCAGGTCGATGGTCACCGGGGCGCCGTTGCGGGTGATGGCGGTGCCCTCGGCCCAGGCGATCATGTCGGGGCCGCGATCGGGGCACAGCGGGGCGAACACCACGCCCAGCACCGGCGTCCCATCGCGCAGCAGGGCGACCGAGACGGCGCTGCCGCGCTTGCCCTCCAGGAAGGCGCGGGTGCCGTCATGCGGGTCGACCACCCAGCACAGCCCGTTGGCCTCGGCGGCGACGATGCCGGCTTCCTCGCCCACGAAGCGGGCGGGCACCAGGCCGATCAGGCGGTCGCGCAGGAACAGCTCGATCTCGTGATCGACGGGGGCGGTGACGTGGTCGATCAGCCGCGGCCCGGCGGGGCGGGCGAATTCCTCGGCCACCCGGCGCCCGGCCTCGGCCACGGCGTCGATCACATCGGGCAGCAACAAATGCGGGCGCAGGGTCACGGCGGCTCCTTCCGGTGACGTATAGCCTAGCGGCGGGCGGCCGAACGCGCTATCCGACCTCTCGCCCGCCATGGATCAACACGCCCCGTCCCGCTCCGCCGCGCCAGGCCCGCTGCCGGCGTATCATGCGATGCTCGCCACCGGCGAGCTTGCCCCCGACCCCTCGCAGGAGGCGGCGATCCAGCGTCTGCAGGCGCTGTGGACCCGCTTGCGCGGCTATGACCCGCAGCCGCGGCCGCCCGCGCCATCGGGCGGCGGGCTGCTGGGCCGGTTCATCCGCCGCAAGCCGGTGGAGCAGGCGGAACGGCCGAAGGGCCTGTACATGGTCGGCGAGGTCGGGCGTGGCAAATCCATGCTGATGGACCTGTTCTTCGGCACCGCGCAGGTGGAACGCAAGCAGCGCATCCATTTCCACCGCTTCATCCAGAACGCACACGCCCGCGTGCATGCCTGGAAGCGCGCCAACCCATCCGGCACCGATCCGATCCCGCCGCTGGCCGATGTGATCGCGGCCGAGGCGGCGCTGCTGTGCTTCGACGAATTCCAGGTCAACGACATCGCCGACGCCATCATCCTGGGCCGGCTGTTCGAGGCGCTGTTCGAGCGTGGCGTGGTGGTGGTCGCGACATCCAACGTCGCGCCCGACGACCTGTTCAAGGGCCAGCCCGGCCGCGACGCCTTCCTGCCGTTCATCGATATCCTGAAGCGCAACATCGACGTGCTGATCATGCATGCGGGGCGCGATTACCGGCGCGAACGGCTGCGCGGGATGCGGACCTGGCATGTGCCGGCCGACCGGCGCGCGGATGCGGCCCTGGACGAGGCGTTCGCCCTGCTGACCAACAATGCGCCCCCGGCGCCGGTCACCCTGACGGTGATGGGCCGGGCGTTCGTGGTGCCGGTGGCGGCCGAGGGCGTGGCCCGGTTCGATTTCGAGACGCTGTGCGGCGCCGCCCTGGGCGCCGGCGACTACCTGGCGATCGCGGCGAATTTCCACACCCTGATCCTGGACGGCATCCCCCGCCTGACGCCCGACAATTACGACAAGGCGCGGCGGTTCATCGTGCTGATCGACTCGCTGTACGACGAGCGGGTGAAGCTGATCGCATCCGCCGACGCCCAGCCCGACCAGCTGTACCGGCGCGGCGAGAATGCGAAGATGTTCGAACGCACCGCATCGCGCCTGGACGAGATGCAAAGCGAGGAATGGTTCGAGCAGCCGAACCGTGCCTGACCCCGCCTTCGCGGTAGTCACGAGCCCCAAATTACAGTAGATATCCAACGCGAGTGAGCCGCTGCCCGGCTCGGCTCCTGGTTGTGCAAACCTGGTCGTATGTAGATGCGTCGATAAAGGATATTGAACATGCGTATTCTGGTGGCGGCCGCGATGGCCGCGTCGATTGCCGGTGCGATGCCTGCCAAGGCGGCGACGCTGGATGCGATCGTGGCCGGCGGTGTGGTCGGCGGCCTGGCCGGATCGGTCTACGAGGTCGGCGTCACCCCGACCGTGACCTCGGTCGGCACCGCGATCGGCAATACCGTCAGCGCGATCGTCGGCGTGGTTCCCGCCGTTGCCGGCGCCGTCACGACCGCGGTGACCACGGCATCTACCCCGGTCCTGGCCGGCGTCGTGGTGGGCGGTGCCGCCGGCTACATGATGTACAATTATCGCCGCTGACGCGGTGGCCCGGCTGGGATTGCCCGGCTGGGATCGCCCGCCTGGGATCGCCCGGCTGAGGCATTACCGGGCCGGGATTTCGATACGATTCCGGATCGCGAACCGGCGTGTGTTTCCCGATATGGGGGGGTCTCCCGCCGGCCGCGCCGCAATGGCGCGGGTGCGCGCAATGCCGCGGTGCAATATCTTGCCGGCGCGGACGTGATCCGCTAGCTAATCGTCGCCTTCCGGGTAGCCCAATGTCTCGCAATGCTCTCGGCGGGTCCATATTCATTGGTGAATGGCGCAACCGCGCCTCGGTAAGGACATCGGCTCATGGCCCGCAATAAGATCGCCCTGATTGGCGCCGGCAATATCGGCGGCACGCTCGCCCACTTGATCGGCCTCAAGGAACTGGGCGACGTCGTCCTGTTCGACGTGTTCGGTGGCGTCGCCGCCGGCAAGGCTCTCGACATCATGCAGTCCGGCCCGGTCGACGGGTTCGACTCGGCGATGTCCGGCGGTTCCGACTATGCCGCGATCGCCGGGGCGGATGTGGTGATCGTCACCGCCGGCTTCCCGCGCACGCCCGGCATGTCGCGCGACGACCTGATCGGCAAGAACGCCGGCGTGATCGCGCAGGTGGCGGAAGGCATCAAGACCTACTGCCCGAACGCCTTCGTGATCTGCATCACCAACCCGCTGGATGCGATGGTCTGGGTGATGAAGGAGAAGTCCGGCCTGCCCGCGAACCGCGTGGTCGGGATGGCGGGCGTGCTGGACAGCTCCCGCTTCCAGCTGTTCCTGGCGCAGGAATTCGGCGTCTCCGTCGAGGACGTCACCGCCTTCGTGCTGGGCGGGCATGGCGATACGATGGTGCCGCTGACCCGCTACTCCACGGTTGCCGGCATCCCCGTCCCCGACCTGATCAAGATGGGCTGGACCACGCAGGCCAAGGTCGACGCGATCGTCGACCGCACCGCCAATGGCGGCGGCGAGATCGTGAAGCTGCTGGAACGCGGGTCGGCCTTCTATGCCCCGGCCGCGTCGGCCATCGCGATGGCGGAAGCCTTCCTGAAGGACAAGAAGCGCGTGCTG
>CAYZKM010000255.1:0-6900 GCA_964478525.1 uncultured Bifidobacterium sp. | reverse complement strand
CCAGCGGCACCTGCCCGGGGCCGAGAAGAACCGCCGGCAGGTGACGGTGAACAGCGACCTGATCTACGACGTGCTGCGCCGCCACCAGCCCGACCACATCCTGTTGCGCGCCACCCGGGCGGACGCGGCGAGCGGGCTGATCGACCTCGGCCGCGTGGCGGCGATGCTGGCGCGGGTGAAGGGGCGGATCGTGCACATGGTGCTGTCGCGCGTATCGCCGCTGGCGGTGCCGGTGCTGCTGGAGATCGGGCGCGAGAGCGTGCGCAGCGATGCCGACGAGGATGCGCTGCTGGCCGAGGCGGAAGCGATCATCGCCGAGGCCACCGGACAGGCCGATCCGCCCTCCGCGCGGGTCGGACGTTCGGGCGCATGTCAGACCGCGATGGGGCGCGCCGGCAACCGCGCCGCCCGCCGGCAGGGCACGCTGTTCTGAGAACGGCTGTGAATGATGCGATCAATATGTCATGAGGTTTTCGGAATTTCACTTTCAGTCGAGAACAGAATGATATAAAAACGAATTTGAAGCCCGAGGTCGGCTGGAGGCGGCGCATGTATCGACTTGATTTGATCTATGGCCACAAAGCTTATCGAGCATTTGCCGATTCCCATGGATGGCCAAAAGGAAAAGGCACGCCGTTCAGAGAGAAGCCCCGTGATGTGTGGAATAGCGACCCCATATGCGTTCACAGCTACAGCCAATTGATCGATGTCGTTTCGTTTTTTGGGATCATGAATAAGCGCCTTAACCTGTACTTCCGTGGGCAATCCAAGCACTGGGAACTTGAACCAACGATTTTCAGGAGCCAGTGGAGATCGCTATGCGGAACGATGTTTACCATCCCGCAGACAAAAGGCGCTCGCATCGCACTGTGGAATCACCTGAACGACGCAGTCAGCGCCCTGGTTCTTCAGCAGTGCGCGAAGTATCCAATGCCTCGTGAAAACACATTGAAAATGTTTCGGGAAGCACGTTGGGCAGTCGCACAGCACTACGAATTGTGGCCAACACCCCTTATCGACATCACGCAGAACCTGCGCATCGCAGCGAGCTTTGCGTTGTTTGGCGGTCGCAAGGAAGGAATGCTCTATATCGTCGGCATGCCGGCAAGCATGAACTCGATCACATTCGATGCAGATCAGCATATCGTCCTGGCCAGGCTCAACGCCGTTTGTCCCACGACAGCCAAGCGCCCACATTACCAGGATGGCTTCCTGGTCGGACGCTTCCCGTTCGAGAGTCCGATAACCAACCAGATCGACAGCGACCCGCAGAGGTTTTCGAACCTCAAGCGGCGGCTGATTGCCAAGATCAAACTGATCGATGACAAGGACAGTAACAGCGGGGACGCTGCAGTTGGATCAAAAGGTTTCTGGAGCGAGGATTTCCCGCCAATTTCCGAGAGTGCCCTTCTGCCTTCGGCTGACAGTGACGTCCTGCTCGCGGCCTTCAAGACGCAGATGCCCACCCTCGATCAGAAAATGACGGAAATCTGCTCGCGGCATCAACCTGGTCGATAGCCGCCCGGATCGTCCCTCCGCACGCCTGTTCACAATGGACCCGACGATCAGCCTTCGGCAGTTTGCTGGCACCCGACATCCTGTCCAAGGACCCGAACTGGCATGACCGCCGCGCCCATCCACCTCGCCGGTGAACGCCTGATGCTCGACCCCGCCGGCGTGCTGGTCTGGCCCGCCACCGGCGTGATGGTCGTGTCCGACCTGCATCTGGAGAAAGGCACCGCCTTCGCCCGCCGCGGCATGCTGCTGCCGCCATGGGACACGCAGGCCACGCTCGACCGTCTGGCCCTGCTGCTGCGCCGCTGGCAGCCGCGCATCGTGGTCGCGCTCGGGGATTCCTTCCACGACCAGGGCGGTGCCGCCCGCCTGCCGCCCGCCGAGCTCGCTCGGCTGCACGCCATGACCCGCGCGCACCGCTTCGTCTGGGTGCTGGGCAACCACGATCCGGCCCCGCCCGACGGCATCGGCGGCGACGCGGTCACCGAGTTCACCACCCATCCGCTGACATTCCGCCACCAGGCGATCCCGGGCGCCGGCGCCGCCGAGATCGTCGGCCACCACCACCCCAAGGCGGCGATCCCGACCCGGGGGACCACCGTCAGCCGCCCCTGCTTCGTGACCGATCCGCGGCGGGTGATGATGCCGGCCTTCGGCGCCTATACCGGCGGCCTGGACGTGACCGACCCGGCGATCGCCTCGCTGTTCCCGCGCGGCGGCCGCGTCTTCCTGCTGGGCAAGGACCGCCTGTTCAGCTTCTCCCTCGGTCCCTCGCCCCGGCGCGTCAGCTCCGCATGAAGGCGTTGGACTCGGCCGAGGTCATCGACGCGTCCAGATAGCCGAACGTGCCGTGGTCGTGCACTTCGCGCGCCGCGGTCAGCAGGCCTGTCATGGCCATGCGATACAGCGATGTCGCCAGGCTGATGCGCTTCACCCCCGCGGCCGACAATTCCGCCACGCTGAACGATTTTCCCCTGATTCCAGCCATGAAGTTGAACGGCCGCGACAGCGCCGAGCAGACTGTGCGCACGGCATCGAGGTCGGGCAGGCCGGGCGCCATCAGCACATCGGCGCCGGCGGCCTCGAAGGCGCGCAGGCGGCGGATCGTCTCGTCCAGGCTGGGGTTGGGGCGCAGGAAGCACTCGGTCCGCGCCGTCAGCACGAAGCCGGTGGCGGATGCGCGGGCCGCGGCCACCGCCGCCGCGATGCGCGCCACTGCCATGTCATGGTCATACAGCGGCCTGGCCGGATCGCCCGTGGCATCCTCGATCGAACCGCCGGCAAGGCCGATCGACGCGGCCTGGCTGATCGTCTCGGCCGCCGCGTCGGGCGTGTCGCCGAAGCCCTTCTCCAGATCGGCCGAGACCGGCAGGTCGGTCGCGCCGACGATGGCGCAAGCGTGGTCCATCGCCTCCTGCCGCGTCACCATGCCGTCGCGCCGGCCCAGCACGCCGGCGGACGCGCCGGACGAGGTCGCCAGCGCGGGATAGCCGATCGCGGCCAGGATGCGGGCGGACCCGCCATCCCAGGCATTGGCGATCACGAAACTGCCGGGCGCGGCGTGCAGCGCACGGAACTGCGCGGTCTTCTCGCTTTGGGTCACGGCCATGGCCGGATTCTCCTGGGGTCACGGGTTATCGCAGGCGCGCCCTGCCGCGCAGTCCCCGCGGCGGCTACTTCTTCGCCAGCATGTCCCGCACGCCGCGCAGCGCGACGTAGTAGCCGATCACGCCGAACCCGGCGACCATGCCCTGGCTGACCTGCGCGGTGTCCGAGATCGGGCCGCGGCGCACCGGGTTGCTGATATGCACCTCGATGGTCGGGAATTTCGACTGGCTGATCGCCGCCGTCAGCGCGGGATAGCCGCGCGAGAACCCGGCCGGGTTGAACAGCGCCGCATCGAAGCCCTGGTCGTTGGCGTCGTACAGGCGGTTGATGACCTCGCCTTCGATGTTGGAATGGAAGATCTCGATCTCGACACCGAGTTCGGCGGCATAGGACCGGATATGGCTGTCATACTCCGGCAGGGTCATCGTGCCGAAGATCTCGGTCTGCACCTTGCCGCGCATGTTCATGCCCGCACCATGGATGACCAGGATCTTGACCATTGGATGTCCCCCGCGCCGTCATTGCTGGCCGGACGCTAGTTGACCGCCCCGGCGGTGACAAGGTTAGGCTGGCCACATGTGATGCCGGAATGGCGCGCCACAGCGGGAAGGAACCTGGACCCATGAGCCTCGACGTCAACACGCTGATCGACGCCTTCTGGGAGGCTCGCGGGCGGGGCGAATTCTTTCCCCGCGCCTATTTCGACACCCTGGACCTGGACACCGCCTATCGCGTGCAGCTTGGCCTGATCGCTCGGCGCGCAGCGGGGGGTGAGACGCAGATCGGATGGAAGGTGGGGCTGACGTCGAAGGCGATCCAGCAGCAGTTCGGATTCCACGAACCGGTATTCGGCTGCATCCTGCACAGCACGCCCAGCGGGCATGCGTTCGCGCCGTCGGACCTGGCGCAGCCGGGGTTCGAGAACGAGTTGTGCATGCGCCTGGGCAAGGACCTGTCGGGCACGGTCACACGCGACGAAGCCCGTGCCGCCATCGACATCGTGTATCCGTCGCTGGAAATCATCGAGACGCGCGGCCCGTTCACCGAGCAGATCGCACTGGCCCTGGCCGACAACGCGCAGCAGAAAACGGTGATCCTGGGCGCGCCGACCACGCTGCCGGCGGTGCTGGAAACGATCGAGGCCAGAGTCCTGGTGAACGATCAGCTTGTGGGCTCGGGGCTTGGCGAGGCGGTGCTGGGCAACCCGCTGAACTCGGTGGTGTGGCTGGCCGGCAAGCTGGGCCAGTACGGCCGGCGGCTGCAGGCCGGGGAGATCATCATGACCGGCTCGTTCACCCGGCAGTTTCCGATCAATCCGGGCGATCGCATCCGGACGGAATTTTCCGGCGTCGGCGCGGTGGAGGTGTCGATGTCGGCCTGACCAAGGCCAGCGGATGGCGCCCCCACGAACGCCATCCGCATGTCCATACCGTCGTCAGGCCTTGATCAGCGGGCACTTGCCTTCGCTGATCGGGCGGAACGCCTTGTCAGCCGGGATCGTGGCCAGCACCTTGTAGACATCGCCTTCGTACTTGCTCTCCTGCGGGGTCTTCACCGCGAACAGGTACGACGGGTGGATCTTGCGGCCATCGGCGCGGATCATCCCCTTGCCGAAACAATCGTCATCGGTCGGCATCGCCTTCATCGCCGCCACCGCATCGCGGCCCGACGCCTTGGCCTTGGCCGGCCCGATCTCCTTCACCACCTTCAGGTAGTGCACCAGCGCGGCATAATCGCCGGCATGGTTATGGCACGGGAAGGTGCCCGCCGGCAGGTGCGGCTTGACCCGGGCCATGAAGCCGCGCGTGCGGTCGTTCAGGTCCCAATAGAAGGTCTCGGTCTCGGTCAGGCCCTGCGCGACCTGCACGCCCAGCGCCATCACCGAGTTGATATAGCCGGTGAAGCCCACGAAGCGCTGCTTGCCGCCGCCGCCGATGCCGAACTCCTGCACCTGCTTCACCACGTTCACGAAATCCACGCCCGCGCCGGTGAAGGCGATGGCCTTCGCGCCGCTGGCCTGCGCCTGCAGCAGATAGGACGAGAAATCGACGGTTTCGGGGAACGGATAGGTGACGCTGCCGACCACCTTGCCACCCGCCTGGACCACGGAATCGGTCACATCGGCCTGGAACATCGCGCCGAACGCATAGTTGGGCGTGATGAAGAACCAGGTATCCGCGCCCTGCTGCACCAGCGGCCCGCCGGTGGAATGCGCCAGGCACCAGGTGTCATAGCCCCAATGGATGGTGTTCAGGCTGCAATACTCGCCGGTCAGCGCCGAGGTGGCGGCCGAGGTGTTCAGGTGCAGCTTGTCCTTCTGCTCGGTCACCGCCTTCAGCGCGATGGCCAGCGCCGAGTTGCTGACCCCTTGGACGACGTCGACATTGTCCTGGTCGAACCATTTGCGGGTGATGGACAGGCCGGTATCCGCCTTGTTCAGGTGGTCGGCGACCTGCAATTCCACCTTGATCGAGGGGTTGGCGGCGGTGAACTCGGCAATCGCCTGCCTGGCGCACACCACGCTGGTGGGGCCGGCGATGTCGCGATAGGTGCCGGACATGTCGTGCAGCAGGCCGATGCGGATGGTCTCGTCACGGGTCTGCGCGCGCACGATATGGGCGGGCGCGGCCAGCGTGGCGGCCCCGGCGGCGAGCAGAGTACGGCGGTTCAGTCTCATGGAAAGGCGATCCCTGGAAGTTCCGCGCGCCTTATGGCCCGGTCCGGGCGGCAACTCCAGAGGGCGGGTCCAGGGGGCAGGGTCGCGTTCAGGCGGCGATGCGCCGCGCGGCCTCGGTGATCGCCTCACGCAGGGCATCGCCCTCCAGCACGAAGCCCTTGCCCTGCGAAATCCTGTCCGCCACCCATGCGCCCGCGCGTTCGGCGGCGGCCGATTCGTGCAACGCGGTGGCCAGGTCGGGTTGCACCAGCAGGCCCTGGCTGCCATCGGCCATGGTGCGTTCCAGCATGAAGTAGGACGGCGCGAAACAGGCCAACGGTGTCTTCCCCCAATCGGTTCAGGCAGGATAGACGCGGGCGCGGGACAGGTCGAGCGCGCAGGCCTCCCCCACGCCGGGCACCGGCTGCTCCAGCGGCACCTGCACCTCCAGCCGGTGCGGGCCGTGGCTGACGCCCACCCGGCGCAGCGGGCCGGTGGCGTGCACGCTGTCGACGCGCGCCGGTCCGGCCTGGCCCGACAGCGCGATCTCGTGCGGGCGGATCAGCGCGATGGCCTGGCCCGCCGGACAGGCGGTGGGCACCGGCGGGGCGCCCCAGACGTCGAAGCGGGCGGCGCCATCGCGCACGGCGCAGTCGATGCGGACCGATTCGCCCAGGAATTCGTGCACGAACGCATTGGCCGGTTCGGCATACAGGCGTTCGGGCGTATCCACCTGCTCGATCCGCCCGGCGCGCAGCACGGCGACGCGGTCGGCCATTTCCAGCGCCTCGTCCTGGTCATGGGTGACGAAGATGCTGGTCAGCCCCATCCGGTCGTGCAATCCGCGCAGCCAGATGCGCAGATTCTTGCGCACGCGGGCATCCAGCGCACCGAACGGCTCGTCCAGCAGCAGCACTGCCGGCTCGATCGCCAGCGCCCGGGCCAGCGCCACACGCTGCTGCTGCCCGCCCGAGATCTGCTCCGGATATCTCTCGGCCAGCTCAGCGATGCCCATCATCTCCAGCAGCTCGGCCACCTTGTCGCGAATCGCCGCCGCGCCGGGGCGGTTCCGGCGCGGGCGCACCTCCAGCCCGAAGGCGCCGTTGAGCGCCACGGTCATG
>CAYZKM010000254.1:0-6901 GCA_964478525.1 uncultured Bifidobacterium sp. | reverse complement strand
GGTGGTGTGCCCGTCATGCCCGCAGGCATGCATCCGCCCGGGGTTCGTGCTGGCATAGGGCAGGCTGGTGGCCTCCAGGATCGGCAGCGCGTCCATGTCCGCCCGCAGCCCGACCGAGGCCTGGCCGTTGCCGTTGCGCAGCACGCCCACCACGCCGGTGACGCCGACGCCGCGATGCACCTCGATCCCCCATTCCTCCAGCTTGCGCGCGACGATCTCGGCGGTGCGGAATTCTTCCAGCCCCAGCTCGGGATGGCTGTGGATGTCACGGCGGATGGCAGTCAGTTCGTCCTGGTAGCGGCGGGCGCGGTCCAGCGCGGCTTCGGTCATGGCAGGTTCCCCCGGGGGTGAGTACGCAGAAAGGCCGCCAACCATGACATGACTGGCGGCCTTTCCGGTAGGTGGCTTCGGCGGCGATCAGGCGGCCGGGCGCTTCATCTTGCAGCTATGCGTCTGGTCCAGGTCGGCGGGCTTGACCACCGTCTCGGTCTTCCAGCCCAGCCCGGTCCGTTCGGAATCGTTCTTCACGTCCTTGGTGAAGACCACGCCGTAATAGGTCAGCAGGATCTGGTGGTCGTCCTTGCGCATCGTCGCCGGCTGGCCGGCGGCATCCGTCACCACCAGGCCTTCCAGCGCCTGCGCCACCTTCATCGGATCGGTCGAGCCCGCCTTGGCGATCGCCGCCGCGGTCATCTCGATGGCGATGCGCCGGTCGCCGAAGATGAAGTCGAAATCGAACCGCTTGCGGAAATCCTCGATGAACGCGATCAGCTCGGCGTTGTTCAGCTCCAGGCCCAGATTGTCATGCGCCGAGACCACCGAGTGCACGCGCCCGTCGCCGGCCGGCCCGATCGCGGTGGCGCTGCCCGCCAGGTGGCCCAGGAAGGTGTAGTAGTCGACCGGCAGGCCGGCTTCCAGCCCCGCCCTGACCAGCAGGTACAGGTCCGGGCCCCAGTTGCCCGTCACCAGGGCCTGCGCCCCCGACGCCTTGATCTTCGAGACATAGGGCGCGAAATCCTTGACCTTGCCGTAGGGGATCATCTCCTCGCCGACGACCTGGATGTCCGGGCGGATCGCCGCCAGGTATTTCTTGGTGTCGCGCTGCGCCGACTGGCCGAAGATGTAGTCCTGGTTCAGGACATAGACCTTGGTGATCGATTTCGGGATCGCGCGGACCATGATCTCGGACTGCTGGCCGGCATGCATGGAAAAGCGGAAATGCCAGAAGCTGCACTGCTCGTTGGTCAGCTCCGGCGCCAGGCCGCCGCAGTTGATGTACAGGATGCGGCGGTCCTTGTTGCGTTCGTTGTTCTTCTCGACCGCGCCGATCAGCGCGCTGGCGACGTTGGACGGGCCGCAGTTCAGCATGATCTGGATGCCGTCATCGACCATCTTCTGCATGTTGATGATCGCCTCGGCCGGCTGGCCCTTGTTGTCCAGCGGCACCAGGACGATCTTCTTGCCCAGCACCCCGCCCTTGGCGTTGACGCGGTCGATCACCGTCTGGATGGTCTTGATGCCCTGGTCACCGACCTGCGCGAAGGTGCCGGACAGCAGCTCGGAATAGCCGAACTTGATGGTATCCTGTGCCGCGGCGGGGCGGCCGGTGAGTCCCAGGATCAGGGCCATGGCCGCGGCCAGCCCCCAGCGGAAGCCTGTCTTCATCGTATTTCCTCATGTTTTTTTGTCACGCCGCCCCCGGCGAGCGGCGCTTTCCCTGCAACACCGACACTGTGCTGATGTCCGCACGCGCAATCAAGGCCTTCCGCACCGCCCATCCGATCAGTCGCGGCCCAGCACCTCGCGGTTGTGCTCGCCCAGCTTCGGCGAATCCGTCAGCGGATGCGGGCGCTTGCGGTCGAAGCTGATCGGCAGCCCGGCGATCTTCAGGTCGCTGCCGGGCAGCGTCCGCATCATGTCCATCGCCTGCAACTGCTCGGTTTCCGCCAGTTCGGCCAGGTTGTTGACCGGCGCGCAGGGCACGCCGGCCTCGCCGATGATGCCCATCCATTCCTGCCTGGTCCTGGTCAGCAGCACCGGCTGCATCACCGCCACCACATGGTCGCGGTTGGCCGCGCGCTTGCGCCCGTCCGACAGGCGCGGATCGTCGCACCATCCGGGATGGCCCATCGCGCGCGCCAGCTTCACGAACAGCCGGTCATTGCCCGCCGCGATGCAGATCGGGCGGTCGGCGGTCTCGAAGATCTGGTATGGCGCCAGCGTCGCGCTGGCCGCGCCATGGCGCTGCGGCAGCGTGCCGGTGACGTTGTAGTTGTTCAGCGGGCCCTGCACCCAGGCCACCGCGCTTTCGAACAGCGACGCATCCACGACGCAGCCCTTGCCGGTGGCATCGCGCTGTTTCAGCGCCGCCAGCGCGCCGATCACGCACCACATGCCGGTGGCGGTGTCGTTGATCGCCGGCGCGCAGAAGGTCGGCGGATCCTCGGGCCGGCCGGTCAGCGTCACGACCGCGCCATAGCATTGCAGCAACGGATCGAATCCCGGCGCCAGCTTCAGCGGCCCCGTATAGCCGAATGCCCAGATCGAGCAGTAGATCAGCCGTGGATTGACCGCCATCATGTCATCGGGCCCGATCCCGAAATCATCCACGATCCCCGGCCGCAGGTTCTGGATCAGGATGTCGGCGTCCTTCGCCAGCGCCTTCAGCGCCGCCACGTCCTCGGCCTTCTTGATATCCAGCGTGATCGATTTCTTGCCACGGTTGTTGGTGTGGAAGCTGACCGAATCCGGCCCGACGAACGGCGGCCCCCACAGGCGCGCGTCATCGCCGCCATCGGGCTTCTCCACCTTGATCACCTCGGCGCCCATGTCCGCCAGGATCACCCCGGCCAGCGGGCCGGCCAATGCCTGGCCGACCTCGATCACCTTCACCCCCGCCAGCGGCCCGGTCATCACGCGGCCTCCAGCGTCAGGCGCGCGCTGAATGCCGCGTCGCGCAGGCTGAATTCCTGCCCGTTCAGGTCATCCGCCGCCGGGGTGCACAGATAGACGATCGCCGCCGCCGGATGCGCCACCGGCGTCAGGTCCGCGCGCGGGATCCGGCTGATCTGGTTGATGCCCGACGCGCGGATCAGCACCTGCATGTCGGTATCCGTCGTGCCGGGCTGGAAGCCGAACACGCGGATGCCTTTGCCGGCGGTTTCCAGCGCGATCGCCCGCGTCAGCATGTGCAGCCCCGCCTTGCCGGCACAATAGGCGCTCCAGCCCTCCAGCGGGCGGATGGCGGCACCCGAGGAGACGTTGATGATGGTCCCGCCGCCCTGCGCCACCATCCCCGGCAACACCGCGCGCACCGCGTGATAGGCGCCCGAGAGGTTGATCTCGATATTGCGCGACCAGGCCGCGGGGTCGCTGTCCAGGATCGAGGCGATCGGCTCGATCACGCCGGCATTGTTCACCAGCACATCGACGCGCCCGAACCGCCCGGTGGTTTCGCCGACCAGCTGTTCCACCGCCCGGTAGTCCGACACGTCGCAGGCGCGCCCGGTCGCCGTGCCGCCGGCATCGGCGATGCGCTGCGCCACCGACCCCGCCAGCGCGCCATCGCGCGCCGCCGCCACGACGGTCGCGCCCGCTCGGCCCAGGGCGATCGCCGCCGCCTCGCCTATGCCACGGCTTGCGCCCGTCACGATGATGACCTTGCCCGCCAGGCTGCCCATGGTCGCAGTTCTCCCTTCCCTATCGCTCCAACCGCTTTACGGGACCGGGCCTGGAAGGGCAAACCGGACCCGTCTTGCATCGGCGGCCAACCTGTCGTGGGCTGGGCCCGATCACACCGAGGGAACTCCGATCCATGTTCGTATCCAGAAGCCTCCCCGACAACGACTGGGCCGCCTGCGGTCCGGCCGCGCGCCAGGCCGAGGAGGATGGCTGCGACGTCGTGCAGAGCCACGAGCTGAAGCACGACCCGTTCACCCCGCTGGCCTTCGCCGCGCTGGCCACCGAACGGGTGCGGCTGGTGACCTCGGTCGCGATCAGCTTCCCGCGCAGCCCGATGATCACCGCGAACCAGAGCTGGGATCTGCACAAGCATTCCAAGGGCCGGTTCATCCTGGGCCTGGGCAGCCAGGTGAAGGCGCACAACGAACGCCGGTTCAGCGTGCCGTGGATCGCGCCGGCCGCGCGCATGGGGGAATACGTCGAATCCCTGCGCGCGATCTTCCGCTGCTGGGAACACGGGGAGAAGCTGAACTACAAAGGTAGATACTACAACTTCACCCTGATGACGCCGGAATTCTCGCCGCCCGCGCAAGGCCTGCCGCTGCCGCCCATCGCCATGGCCGCCGTCGGGCCGCTGATGCTGAAGACGGCCGCGCGCACCGCGGACAGCGTGCGCCTGCACAGCTTCGCCACCCGCAAATACCTGGAGGACGTGGTCCGCCCGCAACTGGCCGCCGAACGCGCCGCCGCGGGCAAGTCGTTCGAGAATTTCGAGATCACCGGCGGCGGCTTCATCGCCACCGGCCCGGACGAGGCAACCGTGCGCGCCGCGGCCGAGAAGGTGCGTTATCGCGTTGCCTTCTATGGCTCAACGCCCGCCTATCGCGGCGTGTTCGACCTGCACGGGCTGACCGATCTGGGCCTGAAGCTGACCGAGATGTCGAAGCAGGGCAAATGGGGCGAGATGGCCGCGCAGGTGTCCGACGACGTGCTGGACCTGTTCGTCGCGCGATCCACCTATGAGGGCCTGCCGGAGGCGATCGAGAAGCGCTTCGGCGGCATCGTCGACAGCGTGACGGTGGAGTTCGCCCCCGGCACCGGCGCCAATGTCCGCCGCAGCACGATCGAGGCGATCAAGAAGATCCCAAGCACGTTCAAGGGATTCGCCACCTGATCGGGTCGCGGGTGCAGGAGCCTGTCTGGACGGGAGCAAGCGATGGCGGCGTCCTTCTTTCGCACTCTGGCCGTGCCGGCGTCCGAGGTGGACCGCTATCCCGACGCGATCCGCCGCATGCGGCGCGGCGAGATCGAAGGCATCCTGATCCGCGGCGTCTATACACGCGACGAATGCGCGCTGATCACGCAGCGGCTGGAGGCCGGCGATCACGGGCTGATCCGCAGCGGGTTCCCGACCCGGATGCGGGCCTTCTTCCTGGGCATCAACCTGAACCTGGCCCCCGACCTGGACCACTACCTGCGCGAGACCGCGGCCTTCCATGCCGGGTTGGGCCGGCTGTTCGCCGGCTGCACCGGGCTGGCGGCCCGCACCGGCGCGCTGATGGCGGCGCTGGATGGCGATCGTCCGTACGGACCGGTGCCCGGCCACATGTACACCACCCTGCGCGCGCACCTGCCAGGTGGTTTCATTCCACCGCATTTCGACAACGAGCAGGGCTTCCGCGCCAGCTATCGCCTGGTCGCGCCGCTGATCGGGGCGGACCTGTATTCGTTCGTGCTGGCATTCTCCACGCCGCGGGCCGGCGGGACGCTGGAGGTGTTCGACCTGCACCACCAGGGCCGCCCGTTCCGGATGGCCGATGGGCCTGACGATGCCGAGGCGCTGGTGCTGGACGGCGTCGACCGCGTGACCTTCAGGCTGGAACCGGGAGAGATGATCCTGTTCAACTCCGGGCGCTATCTGCACCGTGTGGCGCCGGTCCAGGGCGATGTCATCCGCTGGACGGCATGCAGCTTCATGGCGGAAAGCCGAGCGGGCGAGCGCGCCTATTGCTGGGGCTGAGCGGTGGCGCCGCGCCTGCCTGCCTATTTCGACGCCCTGATCGCAGCGTTCCATGCCGGCCTCGCCGGACGGGACGTCCATCTGGGATACTGGGACGATCCGGCGGCCACGGTCACGCCGGCGAGCTTCGCCGCCGCGCAGGCGCGCCTGACGGCGCAGGTGGTGGATGCGATCGGACCCAGGCCTGGCCAGCGGATTCTGGATATCGGGTGCGGGCTTGGCGGCACGCTGTCGGCGCTGAACCGGGCCGCCGGCGGGCTGGACCTGGTGGGGGCGAATATCGACCGCCGGCAGATCGCGATCTGCCGCACCATCGCAGCCGGCGCCACCAACCGGGTGGGGTTCGTGCTGTCGGACGCCTGCGCCCTGCCCTTCGCCGATGCCAGCTTCGATCGTATCTGCTGCGTCGAGGCGATGTTCCACTTCGCCTCCCGCGCCCGGTTCCTGGCCGAGGCGGCACGCCTTCTGAAGCCCGGCGGCAGGCTGGTGGTGACCGATATCCTGGCCAGCCCGCCCGGTGCCGCCGCGCCCTGGTCCGACACCGCCATCGCCGCGATCATCCGCCGCGACTATGGCCCCTGGCCCGATGTCTGGACGGATGTCATCGCCCTGCGCGGCATCGCGGCCGATGCGGGGCTTGTGATCGCGCGCGATGCCGACTGGACCGCCGCCAC
The DNA here is from genome assembly GCA_964478525.1 of uncultured Bifidobacterium sp. Taxonomy (GTDB): domain Bacteria; phylum Pseudomonadota; class Alphaproteobacteria; order Acetobacterales; family Acetobacteraceae; genus Rhodopila. The sequence continues at coordinate 526 of CAYZKM010000254.1, read as the reverse complement.
GCTGCCAAGCTATGGCGTGGTCTCGCCCGATCCCTATCCGGCGCGGAACCGCAACCCCGACGCCGGTGCCGTCTTCCGCTGGCTGCACGCCTCGGGGTTCCTGTCGTATCGCCTGATGGTGCTGCGCCGGGGCTGATCCGTCATTCGCCGCGACCCGAGAAGGCCAGCACCTGTTCCAGCCGCCGGTCATCCTTCAGGTTCTGCATGCGGATGAACGTCGCGCGCTTCTCGGCCGCGCGCTGCGCCATCCGGCGCAGGCAGGCATGGGCGAGGCGGGAAACCATGCCACCCTCGGTGCCGACGCGCAGCACGAAGCGCGTCATGACAGGTGCATGGATGGTATACAGCTCGTCATCCAGCGCGACGATCGCCGCGCAGCTGCCGGGATCGCCCTGCCGCGCGCAACGGCCGAACAGCTGCCGGTCGACGCGGCGGGAATCGTGATACTCGGTCAGGATGACATGCAGCCCGCCGGTTTCCGCCACGCCGTCCGACAGGCGGATATCGGTGCCGCGCCCGGCCATGT
>CAYZKM010000253.1:0-6969 GCA_964478525.1 uncultured Bifidobacterium sp. | reverse complement strand
GCAGCGCCTATCACCCCGATATGATCGCCCGCGCCGGCCTGGTCGTGATCCATACCGTCGCCTCGCCGCCCAACGTCGCGCCATTCGGCGGCGCGAAGCCGGTGCTGGGCACCAACCCGATCGCCTTTGGTTTCCCGACCCGGACCGATCCGCTGGTCATCGACATGGGCACATCCGCCTTCATGGCGACCGACCTGCAATTCCGCGCCCGCATGGGCACCCCCATCCCCGAAGGCGTCGCGCTCGGCCCCAATGGCCACCCGACCACCGATGCCCGCGTCGCCCGCATGGGCACGCTGCTGCCGTTCGGCGGCCCTGACGGCGGCTACAAGGGCTTCGGCCTCGCGCTGGCGATGGATGCCCTCGGCCTGCTGTCCGCCAGCCTGCGCACGCCCGATTCCGTCAGCGGCTATGTGTTCATGGCCTTCAGGCCCGACCTGTTCCTGCCGCTGGAAGACTACCAGCGCGATCTCAGTCAGCGGATCGAGGCGATCAAGGCCACGCCGCGCCAGGCCGGCGTGACAGAGATCCGCATCCCCGGCGAACGCAGCTATCGCACGCGTGAGCGCCTGTCGCAGGAAGGGATCGAGATCGACCGCAAGATCCACGACGCGCTGGGCCGGCTTGCCGCGGGCAACCTCGACCACGGCGGCTGACTGCCGCGCAGGGAAACGACGTCAGGGAAGACAAACGTCATGATGATCGCCGATGCACAGATACATTTGTGGGCCAAGGGAACGCCATCCGCCCACCACCGCCAGACACCCTATCTGATGGACGAGGCCCTGGCCGACATGAATGCCGCCGGCATCGACCGGGCGGTGATCCATCCGGTGATGTGGGACCCGGACTCCAACGAGCTGGCCGTCGAGGCGGTGCGCGCGCATCCCGACCGGTTCGCCATCATGGGCTGGTTCTACATGGACGATCCGAACGAGCGGGCGAAGATCGAGACCTGGAAGTCACGTCCGGGCATGAAGGGCCTGCGCTTCTACTTCTCGGACCCGCGCTCGCAGTCCTGGCCGACGGACGGCACGCTGGACTGGCTGTTTCCGGTCGCGGAACGGCTTGGCATTCCCGTATCCTTGCAGGCCGGCGCCTTCCTGCCCCGGGTCGGGCAGATCGCCGAACGCCACCCCGGCCTGCGCATCAGCATCGACCACATGGCGGTGCCACGCGGGACATCGGGCGCGGAAACCGCCTATCGCCATCTGCCGCAACTGCTCGCGCTGGCGCGCCATCCGAACGTCGCGGTCAAGGCAACCGGGCAGGCGGGCTATGCCGCCGATTCCTATCCGTTCCCCAGCATCCACGATGCGCTGCACCGCGTGTTCGATGCGTTCGGCCCGACGCGCATGTTCTGGGGCACCGACATCACCCGCATGCACTGCACCTGGCGACAATGCGTCACGCTGTTCACCCAGGAACTGCCCTGGCTGAAAGGCGCCGACCTGGACCTGGTGATGGGCCGGGCGTTCTGCGACTGGATCGGCTGGGATGTGACGGTGGCATAACCTCAAGGCCGCGGCGCGTGTTTGATTTCCGTCGTCAGGGAGTGGATGTCATGCCGGTTTCCGGACTGCCTCGCCTGTCGCGCCGGGCTGCCATCACGGCCGCCGCCACCGCCCTGGCGATGCCCGGCGTGTCCCGGGCGCAGAGGCGCGATCCACGGGTGCTTCGCTTCATCCCGAACACCGGGCTGACAGTGCTGGACCCGATCTGGACGGCATCGCTGGTCACCGGCAACCATGCCTATCACGTGTTCGACACGCTGTACGGCACCGGCAGCGACTGGAAGCCGGCACCGCAGATGGCTGCCGGCCACACGGTCGACGATGACTGGCGCACCTGGCACATCCGGCTGCGCGACGATCTGTGGTTCCACGACGGCACGCCGGTGCGCGCGCAGGATTGTGCGGCCAGCATCAAGCGTTGGGCCAAGCGGGATTCGTTCGGCGCGGCGATGATGCCCGTGGTCGACACCATCGACGCGGCGGATGACCGCACCATCCGGTTCCGCTTCAAGCGCCGCTTTCCCCGCCTGCTGGAGGCGCTGGCACGCACCTCGGGCCTGCCCTGCATGATGATGCCCGAACGCTTCGGGTCGGTCGACGGGTTCACGGCACTGAAAGAGATGGTGGGCTCCGGCCCGTATCGTTTCATTGCCAACGAGTTCAATCCCGGCAGCCGCGTGGCCTATGCAAGGTTCGAACGCTATGTCCCGCGCAGGGAACCGGCCGACCGCACCGCCGGCGGCAAGGTCGCCCACTTCGAGCGTATCGAATGGCACACCATGCCCGATCCCAGCACCGCCGTCGCGGCGATGCAGTCGGGCGAGATGGACTGGTGGGAATCGACGCCCGCCGATCTGCGCCCGCTGGTCCAGCGCGCCCGCAACCTGCGGCTGGAATCGAAGGACCCGTTCGGTTGGATGGGTGTCCTGCGGTTCAACCACCTGCAAGCGCCGTTCAACAACGTGAAGCTGCGGCGCGCCCTGCTGGCGGCGATCAACCAGCCGGATTTCATGACCGCGGGCGCCGCCGACGGCCCGGATGCCTGGCGTACCTGCCGAGCGTATTTCCCGTGCGGGGCGCCGAATGTGACCGAGACGGCGGGGATCGCCGCGATGCCGATGCCCGAGGACCTGACCGCCGTGAAGAAAGCCATCGCGGCGTCGGGCTACAACGGCGAGAAGGTCGTGCTGCTGGTCCCGACCGACATTCATCACCACAACGCATTCGGACAGGTCAGCGGCGATCTGCTGCGGCGGCTGGGGATGAACCTCGATTTCCAGGCGATGGACTGGGGCACGATGATCCAGCGCCTGACCAATCGCGGCCCGGTCGACAAGGGCGGATGGAGCCTGTTCCACACCGCCGCGTCGATGGTTTCCAGCGCGACGCCGGCGCTGAACTTCTTCATCAGCGCCAACGGCGAGAAGGGATGGACCGGCTGGTACGACAAGCCCGAGGTGGTGACGCTGACGCAGGAATGGCTGGACCTGTCGCCCGACGCGCCGCAGCAGCACGTGTTCGACCGCATCCAGCAGGTGCTGTTCGACGATCCGCCCTTCGCGCCGCTGGGCCAGTACACCACCTTCGCGACCTATGGCCAGGATATCGTCGGTGGGCTGCCTGGCATCGGGTCCTATCCCTGGAACATCCGGCGGATCTGATCCGGGATATCGTTCCCGGCCCGCCTGCGACTCGGCCGGCTGTCGTGCTACAGCGCTTCCGCGCGGCACTGCGGCGCCGTTCCTGTCCTCTCTCGCCCCCGCAAGGTCACGACCGCCGATGCCGACGCCGTTCTCTTCCCGTGACCTCAACCGCGTGTTCGATGGACGCAGCCTGACCCGTGGCCGCAGCCTGGGCCTGGCGGGCGCCGTGGATGTGCGGCTGCAGGACGACACGATCACGGCCGTCGTGCAGGACCGGCACACGCCCCATACCGCGCGCATCACGCCCGGGCTGCTGGGCCGGCGGGTCGTGTTCGACAATCATTGCACCTGCGGGACGCGCGGCTGCGCGCATCTGGCCGCCGCCGCCTTTGCCGCACTGGACCGGTTCCCCGCGTTGCGTGCCCCGGAACAGCAGACCTTCCTGGACACGCTGGTCACGCCGGCGCCCGAGAAAGAGCGGCAGCGCCTGGTGTTCGAGGTCTCGCCGGCCGAACCGCCACATGCCTGCATCGTCACCACGATCCTGATCGGGGAGAAAAGCGGCATCACCGCGCCCACCACCCCGCGCCAGATCGCATCCGACCAGTCGGCCGGGGAACAGGTGCGCGATCTGGCCTATCTGCTGGGCGACGGCACCGAATCGCGCGTCACCGTCCCGGCGGCGCTGGCGGCCGAGGCACTGGATGCGCTGGCCCGCAGCGGGCATGCGCGCTGGCACGCCGGCGGGCGGCGGCTGATGACCGGAGAGACGCGGGTGCTGCCATCGGCCTCGCCCGAGGCCCTGCCGCCGCGATCCGCCGTCATCGTTGGCGACGCCGGGCTGTGGTACGTCGACGCCGTGACCGGAGCGGTGGGCCGGCTGCGCATCCAGCCGCCGGCCCCGCCGCCCCGTGTGCCACAGCGCCCGCCCGCGCCACCCGCGCCCCGGCCCGCCGCCCGGGCCGGGCGGCCGCGGCCCGAACCCCCGACCGTCAGCCAGCAGGTCATCGTCGATCGCCCGGCCACCCCGGTGGTGCGGCTGACCCGGTTTCCCTGCCCCGACGACCGCGGGCGGATGCAGATGCAGGACGCGCTGCTGCTGGAGTTCGACTACGACGGCGCCGTGGTGCCGTTCGACGACGACCGCCAGTTCGTCCGCACTCACGCACCGGGCGGGCCGGTCTTCGTGCGCCGCGACACCAAGGCCGAGGCCGCCGCGCAGGCCGTCATCCGGCAGGAAGGCCTGGTGCAGATGCGCATGGCCACCGGACGCGCCGAGAAGGGCCGCCTGGTCTTCGTGTTTCGCGGTCGCGACCCGGCCGAGGCCTGGACCGGCTTCATGTCCGAAAAACTGCCCGCCCTCCAGGCCCAGGGCTGGCTGGGCACCGTCGATGGCGCGTTCGGCCCGCGCGTGGTCCAGACCGTCGGGCAGTGCGACATGCAGGTCGCGGACGGACCGGGCGGTGGCTTCTCGCTGGATCTCGGGATCGAGATCGACGGCACCCGCCATCCGCTGCTGCCGATCCTGCTGCGCCTGCGCGACCGTGGCGGCATGGCGGCCGCCCGCGTGCTGGACGGCGAGGTCGTCACCGGCATGGATGACGGGCGCATCCTGAAGCTGCCGGCCGATCGCATCGCCCGCCTGCTCGCGGTGGTCGAGGACCTGCTGGAAGCCGGCAACCGGACCACCAGCGAGACGCTGGTGCTGGACGAGGCGCAGGCGGCGGATGTGCTCGACCTGGAGGACATCGTCATCACGCGCTGGCAGGACGGCGCGACCATCGCCGACCGGATCGCCCGGTTCCGGACGGTGGACGCGCTGGCGGACGCGGCCCTGCCGCCCGGCTTCACCGCCACATTGCGCCCCTATCAACAGCTCGGCGTGAACTGGCTACAGCATCTGCGGCAGAACGACCTGGGCGGGCTGCTGGCGGACGACATGGGGCTGGGCAAGACCGCGCAGACCATCGCCCATATCGCCATCGAGGAAGCCGCCGGCCGCCTCGACCGCCCCGCGCTGGTGGTGGTGCCGACCAGCCTGGTGCCGAACTGGACGGCGGAGCTGGCCCGGTTCGCCCCGCATCTGCGCGTGACCGTGCTGTACGGGATGGACCGGCACGAACGCCGCCGCGACCTGGCTGGCACCCATGTCGTGATCACGACCTACACGGTGCTGACCCGCGACATCGAGGAGATGGCCGGACTTCCCTGGCACCTGGTGGTGCTGGACGAGGCGCAGGCCATCAAGAGCGCCACCGCCAAGGCGACCCATGCGGTCTGCCGCCTGGAAACCCGCCACCGGCTGTGCCTGTCCGGCACGCCGATCGAGAACAATCTGGGCGAGTTGTGGTCACAGTTCGCCTTCCTGATGCCCGGCCTGCTGGGGCAGCGGAAGATGTTTTCCCGCCGCTTCCGCACGCCCATCGAGAAGGACGGCGACCCGGTGCGCCGGCGCCAGCTTGCTTCGCGCATTCGCCCGTTCATCCTGCGCCGCACCAAATCCGCGGTCGCGACGGAACTGCCGCCCAAGCACACCATCCTGCGGCGCATCACCCTGGCGCCCGATCAGCGGGAGCTGTACGAAACCATCCGCGCCACGATGCATGCCCGCGTCACGCAGGGCATCGCCGAACGCGGCATGGCGCAAAGCCATGTGCTGGTGCTGGATTCGCTGTTGAAGCTGCGGCAGGTCTGCTGCGATCCGCGCCTGGTGAAGCTGGCCTCCGCCAGCCTGTCCGGCACGTCGAGCAAGCTCGATGACCTGCTGGAGATGGTGAGCGAGATGATCGCCGAGGGGCGGCGCATCCTGCTGTTCTCGCAGTTCACCTCGATGCTGGACCTGATGAAGCCGGCCCTGCACGCGGCCGGGATCGCATTTGTGGAACTGCGCGGCGATACCGCCGACCGGTCCGCGCCCGTTCGGCGGTTCGAGGCGGGGGAGGTGCCGTTGTTCCTGATCAGCCTGAAAGCGGGCGGGCGCGGGCTGAACCTGACCTCGGCCGATACCGTGATCCACTACGACCCGTGGTGGAACCCGGCGGTCGAGGACCAGGCCTCGGACCGCGCCCACCGCATCGGGCAGACCCGGTCGGTGTTCGTCTACAAGCTGATCGCCGCCGATACGGTGGAAGAACGGATCGTCGCATTGCAGGAACGCAAGGCGGAGCTTGCCAGCATCGCCCTCGGGGCCGAGGGGTCGGCCCTGCCGCCGATGGATGCCGAGGATATCGACTTCCTGTTCGGTACCCACGCCGGCCTTCTGGCCGCCTAGCGCGCTTTCCGGCTGACCGTAACCGGTCAGCGCGCGCTATCTCGTTGTTTGATCGCATGATTCACACGCTGCCACGATTCCGCTCAGCGTGATCATGCTCTAACCTATCAGCGGCATCACCTCGGCCGCGAAGCGCTGCAGGCGTTCGATGCTCTCGGCGATCGATTCCCCACGGAAGTCGAAGATCAGCTCGTGCACGCCGATCGCGGCAAAGCTGCGGATGTCGCCGGCGATGTCCTCGGCCGAGCCCGAGAAGCTGCGGCGGGTGCCGTCGCGGTCGGGGATGCCGGTGTCGTACAGCGGCGCCTTGTAGGAGATCGTGATGGCCGAGAAGTCCCGCCCCTCGGCCTCGGTCAGGCGCTTCAGCGTGTCGAGATGGGCGCGCATTTCCTGCGGCGGCAGCGGCGACGCGGCGATGGCACCCACCGGATGCCAGCCGTCGCCATGGCGCGCGGTGCGGCGCAGCGCGGCACGCGAATGCCCACCGACCCAGATCGGCGGATGCGGCTTCTGCAGCGGGAACGGCTCGCACCTGATGTCG
>CAYZKM010000252.1:3663-6970 GCA_964478525.1 uncultured Bifidobacterium sp. | reverse complement strand
CATGATGAACCGCCCCATTCGGATCTCCTCCGTGCTGATCACCGGCGCCTCCTCGGGCATCGGCGAGGCGCTGGCCCTGGCACTCGCCCGCCCCGGCGTGACACTGCACCTGGCCGGGCGCGATGCGGACCGGCTGGCGGCGGGGGTCGGGGCCTGCACCGCCGGCGGGGCGGTCGTGCTGGCCCGGGTGATCGATGTGCGGGACCCCGCGGCGATGGCGGGCTGGATCGAGGCTGCCGGCCGGCTGGACCTGGTCATCGCCAATGCCGGCATCGCCCCGGGCAACCGGGGCATCCAGGGCGAGACACCGGACCAGACCCGCTCGGTGCTGGCGACCAACCTGGATGGCGCGCTGAACACGATCCTGCCGGCCATGGCGGTGATGGCGCGCCAGCCCGCCGGGGCCGGCGGGGTGCGCGGGCGGATCGCGGCCATCGCCTCGGTGGCCGCGTTCATCCCGCTGCCGGGGGCGGCGGCCTATTGCGCCTCGAAATCCGCGATCGACGCCTGGATGGTGGCGCATTCCCATGCCGCGGCGCGGGACGGCATCCGCCTGTCCAGCGTCTGCCCGGGCTTCATCCGGACCCCGCTGATCGGCGGGATGCCAGACCGCCTGCCCGGGCTGATGGCGCCGGACCAGGCGGCGGCGCGCATCCTGCGCGGCGTGCTGGCCAACCGCGTCCGGGTGGTCTTTCCCTGGTGGCTGGGCCTTGGCGCCCGCCTGGCCGCCTTGCTGCCGCCCAAGCTGCTGGGCCGGCTGATCGGCGGCCGATGGGGCTGACCGTGCCGAGCATGCGCCCGCATGGCCGAGCCCCCATGACCGGAGCCCCCATGACCGGAGCCCCTATGACCGGAGTCGGGCCCGCCGCGGAACGGTCAGCCCTTCGGCAGGGCCGGCCAGGCGCCCCGGGCCGCCGCGCCGGCCAGCCAGGCCCGCACCCCGGCGGGGGTGCCGAAACAGGCATCGACCCGCAGGCCCAGCCCGCCCATCGCGCGGGCGACACGCATGCCATCCTCGTCGGTGACGTCGTCGCCGATGAACACCGGCACCCGCCCGGCGAACGGCGCGCGGCGCATCAGCATCCGGACGGCGCGCCCCTTGTCGGCTCCGGCGGGGCGGACCTCCCACACCATGCTGCCGCCCAGAAGCTGGAAGACCGTCTGGCCGGCGAGCAGCCCCTGCAGCAGGTCGTGGAACCGCGGGCCGGCATCGGGGGCGCCGCGGAAATGCATGGTGAAGCCCCGCGCCTTGCGCTCCATCACCGCGCCGGGATGGGCGGCGATCATCGCGTCGGCCCGTTGCAGCCAGGCATCGGGGGGGGCCGGCAGGTCCGGGCGTTCCACCGCCGCGTGCGGGGCGTGGCGGATGGCGGCGCCATGCTCGCCGGCGACGGCATGGGGGGCGTCCTGCAGCAGCCGGTCCACCACGTCGATGGGCCGGCCCGACACCACGGCCAGGGCGCCCGACAGCGACGCGGCCAGATCGCGCAGCGTGGCGACCAGGCCGGGCTCGACGACCACGGAATCGGGCGTCGGGGCGATGTCGATCAGCGTGCCGTCCAGGTCCAGCAGCAGCGCGGTCCGGTCCAGGGCGGGCAGGACGGGCCCGGTCATGTGCCGCAGCCCAGCACCCGGAGGTCGTAGATCGGATGCTGCATCATCGACGTGGCGGGCGAGGACCGGATCAGCCAGCCCATGAACCCGGTCACGTCGCCCCGGCTGTCGGTGCCCCGGCTGTCGGTAACAGTGACATAGGCCGCGGCGTCGGCGGGCTGGTCCGGCGGGCGCACCACGCAGGATTGCAGCGTGATGGTCAGGGACTGGAACGTCTCCGGCTTGCCCGGGGCCAGCGTCAGCAGCGCGTGGCGGGCATTCACCTTGTCCAGCGCCTGGATCGTCGCGGTCCGCCGGGGCTGCCAGACATTGGGGAAGCCGGGCGCGCGCCCGGTGATCACCGGCGGGGCGGGCGTCATCTCGGCTGGCGGTTCCGCCTGCGGATCGGGCGGGCTGAGCGGCGTGGCGGTGATCCGCCCCTGCGCGCGGGCAGCCATGGGGGCGACCATGACAGCCGCCATGGCCAGCACGATCGCGATGGCCAGGACCGGAACCGAACGGGCGTGATCAGGCCGGGTCATCGCGCCGGGCGCTTCGGTGACACCAGCCCGTCCACCATGCCGGCCAGGATCCGGCGCAGCGCGGTCTCCTCGACGCCCATCAGGATCGCATCGTCGAACGCGTCCTGCAGGACCTGCGCGATCTCGGCATGGTTCTCGTTCAGGACGCGCTGCTTCTCGCGGCAGCCGACGGCGTTGCCGTCCAGCCCGGGCCAGATGGCGGGCGGCGGGGGGATCACTTCGCACCCCCGGCGGGGGCGGTTTCGGGCCTGGCGGTGGTCATGTTGAATATGAACTTGCCCAGCAGCTGTTCCAGGCTGATCGACGACTGGGTGATCGTGATCGTCTGGCCCGGCTTCAACATTGTGCCATCTCCGCCAGGCGACAAGGACAGGTATTTGCCGCCCAGCAGGCTCTCGCTGGTGATCTCGGCGCTGCTGTCCCGGGGCAGCTGGATGTCGGGGCGCACGGTCAGGGTCACCACGGCCAGGAAGCTCTCGGGGTCGATCTGCGCATCGGTCACGGCCCCCACCTTCACCCCGGCGATCCGCACGTCGCTGCCCACGGCCAGCCCGTCGATGCGGTCGAACCTGGCCGTCAGCCGGTATCCGCTGGCGGTCCCGCGCCCGGAATGGGTGATCGCGAAGATCAGGAAGCCCGCCGCCACCGCGAGCACGACGGCGCCCGTCAGGACTTCGGCCAGGCCGCGGCGATTCGCCATGATGGGGTGGAACCTAGCTGCCCGGCGTCCAGGCTTCGTAGTCGCCCGTCGCGCGGGCACGCTGGCCGCCCTGGTAGTCATGGCCCGGCGGACGATAGCTGGTGGCGGTGCCGGTCGGGTTGGCCCGGTGCGGCTTCTGCCACGGGCGCTGCCCGCCCGACGGCAGCGGCCGGTCGGTCGTGTAGTGCAGCCAGGAATGCCATTCCGGCGGCACGGCGCTCGCCTCGGCCGGCCCGGCATAGATCACCCAGCGCCGGGTGCGGGCGCCGCCGCGACGCGGCTTGCGCTCCTCGTAATAGGTATTGCCCGCCGCGTCGGTGCCGACTTGGCGGCCCTTGAGCTTGGTGAACAGCCAGGTGCCGATATTCATGACGGACCGTATACGCAGATCGCGCGCGATGGTCCACCGTCTCGGCCCGGTCGGCCACCCGGCCGGCGCGGGGCTGGGACCACGCGCCGCCGATGGCCGCGA
>CAYZKM010000252.1:0-3653 GCA_964478525.1 uncultured Bifidobacterium sp. | reverse complement strand
GAGCGGCCTGGCGCCGGAGGAAGTATCCACAGGATTTTGCGTCCACCACCGCCCCTGGACCCCAAAATGTGCTTTCAGCGCCGTCCCGGGCGGCCTAGCATCATGGCCATGAAGACCCATCGCACATGGCACGGCGTCCGGATGCGCCAGACGGCAATGGCCGCCGACCCCGACCAGCGCCCCTGCCTGGTCACCCTGCCCACCGCCTGGGACGACACCGCCGCGGCGGGCCTGGCCGCGCTGGCGACCGAATCGAACCCCGACACGCGCCGCGTCCACCTGGCCGCGCTGGCACAGTCCTGGATCGCGCCCGCCGCCCGCGCCGCCGCGGCCGCCGGCCTGGATGTCCCGCTGGCCGACCGGCTGCACCGCCTGCTGCTGCTGCGCCGCGGCGCGCCGTCCGAAGCCGTATGGGCCGGCACGCCCGCCGCCGCGCCCGGCTTCGTGCTGAACCTGCCGGCCTTCCTGGATGGCGCCGGCCATTTCGACGCCGCCGACTTCGCCGAGGCCATCGAGACCGCGGTCCTGACCCTGACGCTGCTGGCCCCCGAGGCGCGCGACATCGAGATCAGCATGGCCGATCTGTTCGGGCTGCTGGCCGCGCTGGGCATCGACTACAACGCCGAGGCGGCGCGCGACATCGCCCGCGCCCTGGCGGCCGTGCTGCGCGGGCGGGCCGACGCCGCCTCGGCGGGTCTCGCGGCCCAACGCGGCGATGCCCAACGGGGCGAGACCCAGCGGGGCGATGCCCAACGGGGCGATACCCGGCCGGGCGCGCCCACCTGGCCGACCCCGCCCGGCCGCACCGCCCTGGCCGGTCTGGCCGAAGCCACCCGCGCCGCCCGCCTGGCAGCCGCCGAGGCGGGCCCACCCCGCCACCGCACCACCACCGCGCTGGTCACCCCCGGCCCGGTCGAGGCACTGCTGGGCGTCGAGACCGGTGGCATCGCACCCGCCTTCTCGGCGCTGAACCAGGCCGGCGCGCTCAGCAAGGCCACGCGCGCCTGGCTGTCGGTCAGCGGCCTGACCGCCGAGGAAGCCCTGGCCATGGTGCTGGCCGGCGGCAATCCGCTGCCCGCCCCCCAGGCCATCGCCCATGCCGCCATGCACGACGCGGTCGCGCCGTTCCTGCACCACATGACCGCCCGCCCGGTGCAGCTGGGCGTCCCCGCCGCGCCCACCCGCCGGCGCGACCTGCCGGCGCGGCGGCCGGGCTATACCCAGAAGGCCTCGGTCGGCGGGCATCGCGTCTTCCTGCGCACCGGCGAATACGACGACGGCACGGTGGGCGAGATCTTCATCGCCCTGATGAAGGAAGGCGCGGCCTTCCGCGGCCTGATGGACAATTTCGCCACGGCCGTCAGCATCGGCCTGCAGCACGGCGTGCCCCTGGAAGCCTTCGTCGAGGCCTTCACCTTCACCCGGTTCGGCCCCGCCGGCGCGGTCGAGGGAGACCCGGCCGTGCGCAACGCCACCTCGCTGCTGGACTACACGTTCCGCCACCTGGCCGCGAACTACCTGGGCCGGCGCGACATCCCCGAGGCCGATATCGAGGAACCCGATACCGTCGGCGTCGGCGCGCGCGACCAGTCGCCGCTGCTGCCCCTGGAACTGCCATCCGAAGGTTCCCCACGCGCTCGGCGTCGCGGCTTCCGGGTGGTTTCCCGGTAGACGGCGCCGCCCGCGCCGGTATCCTGGCCATACCAGGGCGGCGAACCCGCCCCCGGCCACCGCGAGAGGAACCAGCACATGCCCGGGCAGATCGAGACACGGCTGGCGGAGCTGGGGATCACCCTGCCCCGCCCGATGGCCCCCATCGCCAACTACGTCCCCTATGTGCAGACCGGCAACCTGGTGATCGTGTCCGGGCAGGTGCCGGCCATCGACGGCAAGGTGGCAATCACCGGCAAGGTGTCGTGGGGCGTCTCGGTAGACCAGGCCAAGGAAGCCGCTCGGCTGTGCTTCATCAACGTGCTGGTCCACCTGAAGGCGGCCTGCAACGGCGACCTGGACCGGGTTCGCCGCGTCGTCCGCCTGGGCGGGTTCGTCGCCGCGCCGTCGGACTTCACCCAGCACGCATTGGTGATGAACGGCGCCTCGGACCTGGCGGTCGCGGTGTTCGGCGAGGCCGGACGGCATGCCCGTTCCACGATCGGCGTGCCCTCGCTGCCCGCCGACGCGGCGGTCGAGGTGGAAGGGATGTTCGAGATTTCCTGGGCCTGAGCGGGCCCACCGGCGCCGGATTCGGTGTGACATCCGGCCCGGTCGCGCCTAGGATTTGATCCATGCCCGATGGTTCGGCCACCCTGACCATGACGCTGCACGCGAAGATCGCGGACATCGACGCGGCCGAGTGGGACGCCTGCGCCGGCGACGGCAACCCCTTCGTCAGCCACGCCTTCCTGAGCGCGGTCGAGGATAGCGGATCGGCCAATGCCCGCACCGGCTGGCTGCCGCAGCACGCCGTGCTGCGCGATGCCGGCGGCCAGGCGGTCGCCGTCGCGCCGATGTATGCGAAGTCCCATTCCTACGGCGAATATGTCTTCGACCATGGCTGGGCCGATGCGCTGGAGCGCGCCGGCGGGCGATACTACCCCAAGCTGCAGGTCGCCGTGCCGTTCAGCCCGGTCCCCGGCCCGCGCCTGCTGCGCCGGCCCGGCAGCGGCGTCGGCATCGGCACGCTGGCCAACGCCTTCCAGCAAGCCTGCGAGACACACGACCTGTCATCCGTCCACATCACCTTCTGCACCGAGGATGAGTGGACCGGGCTGGGCGAGGCCGGCTGGCTGCAGCGCCTGGGCATGCAGTTCCACTGGGAGAATGACGGCTATGCCGGCTTCGACGATTTCCTGGGCGCGCTGTCGTCACGCAAGCGCAAGGTGCTGCGCCGGGAACGGCGCGACGCCAACGCCGCCGGGCTGACCTTCCACGCGCTGTCCGGCGCCGACATCACCGAGGCCCATTGGGACGCCTTCTACCAGTTCTACCAGTCCACCGTGGATCGCAAATGGGGTTCCGCCTACCTGACCCGGCCGTTCTTCTCGCTGCTGGGCGAACGGCTGGGCGAGCGGGTCGTGCTGATGTTCGCCCAGAAGGACCACCGCCCGGTGGCCGGGGCGCTGAACCTGGCCGGCGACGAGGCGCTGTATGGCCGCAACTGGGGCTGCCGCGGCGACTGGCCATTCCTGCATTTCGAGCTTTGCTATTACCGCGCCATCGACTGGGCGATCGCGCACGGGCTGAAGCGGGTCGAGGCCGGGGCGCAGGGGCGGCACAAGATCCAGCGCGGCTACATGCCGAAGCCGACCTACTCGGCGCACTGGGTTCGCCATGGCGGGCTGCGCCGCGCGGTGGACAACTTCCTGAAGGACGAGCGGCGGGGCATCCGGATGGAGATGCAGGCCCTGGCCGAGGACTCCCCGTTCCGCAAGGGTGACGAGGCGTAGACCCGCTACTTCGCCGCCCCCACCGCGTCCGGTGCCCCAGCCGGCGCCCCGGCCGGGGCCTGGTCACCCGGTTCGGCGGCGCGTGGCAGCCGGACGGTCAGTACCGCGCCGTCTCCCTGGTTGGCCGCGCTGATCTGCCCGCCCATGTCGGTGACGATCCCGCTGCTGATCGACAGGCCGAGACCGGTTCCGGTGCCCAGCGGGTTG
>CAYZKM010000251.1:0-7073 GCA_964478525.1 uncultured Bifidobacterium sp. | reverse complement strand
TCCGCCACGACCGCCGGCGACCAGGCGAACGGCGCCCGGATCGTGTCGTTCCCTCATCGCATGCTGGAAGCGCTGCGGTCCCGCCTGCCCTCGGCCAGCCTGGACCTGACCGTGACGGGACGGCGCGGCATCACGGCCGAGGAGATGTTGCCCTTGCTGCGCGATGCGCTGGCAAGGCAAGCCTATCCGCTGGTGCTGTGGCAGACTGGCACAGTGGAAGCGGTGCGTGGCCTGCCTCCTGACCGGCTGCGCGATGCGCTGGACCAAGGTACGCACCTGGTGCGTTCGGCGGGCGGAGATGTCGTGCTGATCGACCCGCAATACAGCCGCTTCCTGCGCGCCAACACCAATCTCGATCCCTATGCCGACGTGATGATGCAGGCGGCGTCACAGCCCAATGTCGCAATGTTCCACCGTTTCGACCTGACGCGCACCTGGGCATTGGACGGGCGCATCGACATGGAGCGTGCGAAGAAGTCCGAACGCGACGATGCAATGATGCAGATGACGACCTGCCTCGGCGAGGCGCTGGCCAATTTCATTGCGAACGGGATCATCCCGCCGGCCCGCTGAACCCGGCTTGCCATTGCCCTGCCGGCCGCGCGCCCTACACTCCGCCGAAACAGGATGACGGAGGTAAGCCCATGCGCCGTGCAGCAGAACCGACAAGGTCCTGGCCATGAGCCGCAGCGTGCCCGTCGCGGGCGTCACGCTGGAAATAGAGGAATCCGGAAGCGGTCGTCCGCTGCTGTTCCTGCACCCAGGCGAGGGACTGCAACCGAACCGGCCCTGGATCAACCAGCTGGGGAAGTCGTTCCGGGTGATCGCCCCGCACCATCCCGGTTTCGGCGGCTCCGCCCTGCCTGACTGGATCGGCACTGTCGATGACCTGGCGTATTTGTACCTGGACCTGGCGCGCGAACTGAAGCTGGAGAACGCGATCCTCGCCGGTGCCTGCTTCGGCGGCTGGATCGCCGCGGAGATGGCGGTACGCAACACGGCTCGTTTCTCGGGCCTCGTGCTGTCCGCGCCTCTGGGCATCAAGGTCGGTGGTGTGCTGGACCGCGATATCGCCGATATGCACGGCATCACGCGCGCCGAATTCATGCAACTCGCCTGGGCCGATCCGGCCAAAGGTGCCATCGACTATGCAAGCCTGCCCGATACCGAGCTGGCTGCCATCGCGCGCGGTCGGGAATCGCTCGCCCTGTTCGGTTGGAAGCCATACATGCACAACCCGCGCCTGAAGCGCTGGCTGCACCGTATCGACATCCCGACGCAGCTGATCTGGGGGCAGCAGGACGGGATTGTCACAACGTCCTACGGCGCTGGCTGGCAGTCCGAGATCCCTGGCGCCACGCTGGAGACGATCCCGGCCGCGGGGCACTATCCGCACTGGGAACAGCCCGACGCTTTCGCCAATCATGTAGCGGCCTTCGCCGCACGACTCTGACAGACACAGGAGCCGTCATCATGCGCACCTGGTATTTCTCCGAGATGGCTTATCACCCCGCTTGGCAGAAGGGGCAGGAGCGTGGCTCGCTGCGGGTCAACCTGCCCAGCGAGAACCTCGATCCCGTCGAGGCGGGCAAGCTGCTGAACCGGTACCTGGATGAGTTCGCATACTGCGACGAGGCCGGGATCGACATCATGGTGAACGAGCATCACAGCACGGCCACGTGCATGACCGTGTCCGTGCCCATGGCCCTGGCGGTCATTGCCCGTGAAACCAAGCGTGCTCGCCTGTTGACCCTGGGCAATCCGATCGCCAACCGTCCCGACCCGGTGCGCGTGGCCGAGGAGATGGCCTGGCTGGATTGCCTGTCCGGCGGCCGATTGGAGATGGGCCTGGTCAAGGGTGCGCCGTATGAGATCGCGCCGGCCAATTCAAATCCCGGTCGGCTGATGCGCCGATACTGGGAAGCGCACGACCTGATCCTGAAGGCAATGTCGACCTCGACCGGACCGTTCAGCTGGGAAGGCGAATTCTTCCATTATCGGAATGTCAACATCTGGCCGCGCCCGATCCAGCAACCGACGCCGCCAGTATGGATGACGGGCATGAGCGTCGAGACCGGCACAATGGCAGCCGAGCGCGGGCATGTGGTGGGCACGCTGCTGTCGGGTGGGCTGGCGAAGCCGATGTATGACGCCTACCGCAAGCGGGCGCGGGAACTCGGGTGGGAAGCCGGGCCGGATCGCTTCGCCTATGCCGCGATCATCGGTGTGGGCAGCACCCGCGAGGAAGGGCTGCGGCGGGCCGATCAGATCGCCGATTATGTCCGCACCGCGCCGGTGGTACACGAGCCGTTCACGAATCCGCCAGGCTACAACTCGATCGGTGCGAACGTGGCGATCCTGAAGGCGGGTCATCGTGCGAACCGCATCGTGACGGACCGGAACGGGGAGCAGATCAACCATCGCACGGCGTCGGTACAGCAGTTCATGGACACCGAGACGGTCTTCGCGGGCACGCCCGACGACGTCTTCAATCAGCTGAAAGCGTTCAATGCCCGCATGGGCGGGGTAGGGCACCTGCTGTTCTTCGGGCAGGGCGGCTACCTGTCGCATCAGGACTCGATGGACAACATCCGTCTGTTCGGCAAGGAGGTCGCGCCCCGCCTGCTGGAACTCGGCGCACCGGAAGCCGCTGCGGCAGAATAGGCACTTTGGCCCGGTGACGGCGAAGCTTGGGCTACCACCGGGGCTTTTGGTATGGTCGGGCCGGCATCACTCACCGGCGGCGCAACCATGACAATGTCCCTCGGGTCCAAGCCTGTCGCTGATCTGACCGACGACGAGGCGAAAGCCGAGCTGGACCGGCTGGCGCGGGAGATCGCGCATCATGATCGTCTGTATCATGAGCGTGATGCGCCCGAGATCAGTGACGCCGACTATGACGCGCTGCGCCGCCGCAACGCCGCGATCGAGGCGCGCTTCCCCGCGTATGTCCGCCCGGATTCGCCAACCCATCGCGTCGGCGGTGCACCGGATGGCGGATTCGCCAAGCTGCGCCATCGGGTCCCGATGCTGTCGCTGGACAACGTCTTCGACGAAGCTGAGTTCATGGAATTCTGCGATCGTGCCCGGCGATTCCTGGGCCTTGCCGAATCGCTGGCATTCGTGGCGGAGCCAAAGATCGACGGGCTGTCGATCAACCTGACCTACGAGAACGGCCGCTTCGTCCATGGCGCGACGCGCGGCGACGGGACCGAAGGCGAGGACGTCACTGCCAACCTGCGCACCATGGGCTCGGTGCCGTTGCGTTTGAAAGGATCGGCGCCGGCACTGATCGAGATCCGCGGCGAGGTCTACATGACCAAGGCTGATTTCCTGGCGCTGAACGAAGCGCAGGCGGTGGCGGGTGGCAAGCTGTTCGCCAATCCGCGCAACGCCGCTGCCGGCAGCCTACGCCAACTGGACCATCGCATCACGGCATCTCGTCCGCTGTCATTGCTGGCCTATGCCCAAGGGGAAAGCAGCGAGCCGGTCGCCGAGACCCATTGGGGCTATCTGCAACGGCTGCGCGAATGGGGATTCAGCGTAAACGCGCTGTCGCGTCCCCTGGCAACCGAGGCTGAGGCCGCGACATTCCAGACCGACATCGGAATGCGACGCGCGACGCTGGGCTATGACATCGACGGCGTCGTCTACAAGATCGACGACCTTTCCCTCCAACGCCGGCTCGGCTTCGTCGGTCGCGCGCCGCGTTGGGCGGTGGCGTGGAAGTTTCCGGCGGAACAGGCCACGACCATGCTGCGGGAAATTCGCATCCAGGTAGGGCGCACCGGCGCGCTGACCCCGGTGGCGGAGCTGGAGCCGGTGAATGTCGGCGGCGTGCTGGTGTCTCGCGCGACCCTGCATAACGAGGACGAAATCGCTCGCAAGGATGTCCGCGTCGGCGACACCGTCGTGCTGCAGCGTGCTGGCGACGTGATCCCGCAGATCCTGTCCGTGGTGATGGACCGCCGGCCCGACGTTGCTGAACCCTGGGTGGCCCCCGACACCTGCCCCGCCTGCGGCAGCCACGCCGTTCGCCCGCCCGGAGAGGTGGTGCGCCGATGCACGGGCGGACTGACCTGCCCGGCGCAGCGGGTGGAGCGGTTGATCCATTTCGTGTCCCGCGCCGCGTTCGACATCGACGGGCTGGGTGAAAAGACCATCCAGGAATTCTATGCGGAAGGCTGGCTGCACGGCCCCGCCGACCTGTTCCGTCTGCCCGAACGCGAGGCCGAAATCGCCGAGCGCGAAGGCTGGGGCAAATTGTCGGCAGCCAACCTGTCGCGCGCGATTGAAGCGCGTCGTCGCATTCCGCTGGATCGCTTCATCTTCTCGCTGGGCATACGCCGGATCGGCGAGTCGAACGCCAAGCTGCTCGCCCGTCACTACGGGAGTTACGACAACTGGCGCGACCAGATGAAAGCGGCGACGGTGCTGGGCTCCGACGAACGGCTGGCTCTGGGCAGCATCGTCGGAATCGGTCCCGCGATCGCCGAGGAATTGGTGGAGTTCTTCGACGAGCCGCGCAACGTCGAGACGCTGGACCACCTGGTCAAGGCCCTGACGATCGAGCCGCTGGAACAAGCCGAGGCCGGCAACAGCGAAATCTCCGGCAAGACGATCGTGTTTACAGGAACGCTGGAGACGATGACCCGGCCCGAGGCCAAGGCGCGGGCGGAAGCGATGGGCGCGAAGGTCACCGGTTCGGTCTCGGCGAAGACTGATCTTGTGGTGGTCGGCGCGGATGCCGGGTCGAAGGCGCGCAAGGCGGCGGAATTGGGGGTGCGTACGATGACCGAGCAGGAGTGGCGCGACCTGGCCGGTTTCGCCTGACCCGCCCCGTACTTGCCCCCCAGGGCAACTGAACCGACAATGACCCCAGCAAGAAAGGGGTCCAGGCATATGTCCGGAGAGTTTGATATCGTCATCCGCGGCGGCACGATCATGGATGGCCACGGTGGCACGCCCTATGTCGGTGACATCGCGGTGAAGGACGGCAAGATCGCCGCCGTCGGCACGGTCTCGGGGTCCGGCGTCGAGGAGATCGACGCCAAGGGCCTGGCCGTCACCCCTGGCTTCGTCGATATCCATACCCATTACGACGGGCAGGCGGCGTGGGACTCGCACCTGGCCCCGTCATCGTGGCACGGCGTCACCACCGTGGTCATGGGCAATTGCGGCGTCGGCTTCGCCCCTGTCCGCAAGAATACGCAGGACGCCGTGATCGCCCTGATGGAAGGGGTGGAAGACATTCCCGGCCCCTGTCTGCATGAAGGCCTGGACTGGACCTGGGAAAGCTTTGCCGAGTACCTGACCGCGCTGGAACGCCGCAAGCACGACATCGATTTCTGCGCCCTGGTGCCCCACGCGCCGCTGCGCGTCTATGTCATGGGTGACCGTGCGCTGAACCTGGAGAACGCCAACCAGGAAGACATCCAGCGGATGCGGGAACTGACGGCTGATGCCGTGCGGGCCGGCGCGTTCGGCTTCTCCACGTCACGCACCATCTCCCACAAGACCCTGGCCGGCGACCCCACTCCGACGGTCCGGGCGCAGGAAGCTGAGTTGATGGGCATCGCGATGGGTCTGAAGGATGCCGGGTCGGGATTCATCGAAATGACCTCGGACTGGAACACCCCCGATCCGGCAACCGAATTCGCCATGGTCCGGCGCATCCTGGAAGCCTGTGGGCGGCCGTTGGTGTTCTCGATCAACCAGCGCCACGACCGGACCGAGGCATGGAAGGACCTGCTGGAACTGTCGACGCAGGCGGTGAAGGATGGGCTGCCGGTGCGCTGCGTCGCGCCGCCGCGTCCCATCGGCGCGCTGCTTGGCCTGACTGGCAGTCAGAACCCGTTCGCCGGCACCCGCACCTATCACTCGATCGCGCATTTGCCGGTGGCGGAACGGGTCGCAAAGATGCGGGATCCGGAAATCCGGGCGAAGATCGTTACTGAGGACCCGGCTGAGTTCAACACCTGGTCGCTGTTGATCCGCACCAGCTTCGAGCGGATGTTCCGGTTCTCGGACCCGCTGAACTACACCCCGGCGCGGGAGGATTCGATCGCCGCGATCGCCGCGCGCGAAGGCCGCACCCCGCAGGAGGTCGCGTATGACATCCTGATCGAGGATGAAGGCCGTGGCTTCATCTTCGCCGCCCTGGTCAATTACGCAAACTATGACCTGGAAGCGGTCAAGACGATGTATTCCCGCGACCATGTCATCCCGGGCCTGTCGGATGGCGGGGCCCATGTCGCATTCATCTCCGACGCGTCGTTCCCGACGTTCCTGTTCAGCTACTGGGGTCGGGATCGCGGCGAGGATCGGATGTCGATCCCCGACCTGGTGCGCCGCCAGACGCGAGAGCCGGCGCGATTCGCCGGTCTGCATGATCGCGGTCTGCTGGAGGTCGGCAAGAAGGCCGACATCAACGTCATCGACTTCGAGACGCTGGCCCTGGAACGCCCGGTGATGGTCCATGACCTGCCGGCGGGCGGCAAGCGCCTGATGCAGAAGGCCCGCGGCTATCGGGCGACGGTGAAGGCCGGCCAGGTTACCTATCGGGACGGCGTCGCCACCGGCGCGCTGCCGGGTGGTCTGGTCCGCAGCATGCGGGCAAACTGACCGCGTGTGACTGAACCCCGCTGACCGGTCATGTCAGCGGGGCGCGTCATGCTGGTGCATCAGCATCAGGGCCCGGCGAAGCCGCTGGATTCCTCCACGCGGCTGGCCGTGGTCGCACATGCGCTGGCCCTCCACCGACAGGTCGAATACCTCGGTCGAGGGCGGTGTCCGCGCCTCGTGGATCAGCATCGATACCCGGTCACGCAGCTTGTTGCAGTATTCCCGTGTGTCCGTCGTGACCTGGGGTGCGACCAGCATCTGGGCCGCCTTGTCGTCTGTCGCCAGCACGCTACCGGCCAGCAGCAGGCACATGCACCAGGCGACAAACAGGCGACCGGTCAGGTTCATGATCCAGACGATAGGCTCGACATGCTGAAGCAGGGGTGGGGCCGAGATGACAACTTCGTTAGACATCACCGTCCCGTACCAGGGGAAATGCTAGCGTGGCC
>CAYZKM010000250.1:0-7100 GCA_964478525.1 uncultured Bifidobacterium sp. | reverse complement strand
GGACAGGATCTGCCGCCCGATCGTGTCGGCCAGGCTGGCCAGCCGGTCCCGCAGCGCCATGGCCCAGCCCTGGCCGGCGGTGCCCTTGGCGGGCAGGACCACGCCGAAGGGCTGCGCCTGCGCGTCGGCGTCCAGCCGGCCGAAGAATTCCGTGAAGCCCAGCATCCGGTCGCACTGGCTGATCACGACATAGACCTGCAGGCGGGCGGCGAAGCGCTGCATCGCGTCCTGCAGGCGCCGGCGGATGATCGCGGCCAGATCCGCCGCATCGCCGCCCAGCAGCGTATCGGCCGGCACCAGCACGATCACCCCGTCCAGCGGCCGGCGCGGGCGGCGGCGATGCACGAAGTTCAGCATTTCCCGCCAGCCGCGCAGCGCCGGGTTGTCCGGATTGGCGTCCTGCACGACGCCGCTTGCACTCGCGATCAGCAGGGCGTCGTCGGTGAACCACCACCGCCAGCGCAGCATGGATTGCCGCGTCGGGATGCCGCGCCGGCCCAGCCGTTCCTCGAACGGCATGTTCAGGCCTGATTGGCGGACCAGTGCCGCCTTGCCGGCCGCCGCCGCGCCGACGATCAGGTACCAGGGCTGGGCGATGACGAATTTCCGTTCGTCGCGGTTCAGCAGCGCCACCGCGTCGCTGACATTCTCCCGCATCTCGGTCAGTTCGGCGTCGATCGGTTCCTGCCCGCCGCGGGTGAAGCTCAGGATCGTGCGCAGGATGCCGGCATCGGCCCGCACGCGGCGCCACCACAGGACGCCCTCGACCAGCAGCCACAGCGCGATCACGCCCAGGATCGCCACCATCCGCTGCCACACGGCGGCCAGCGGATGGCCGCCGGCCACGATCAGCCAGCCGCCGAACACCGCGATCAGCAGGCAGACGGCGATCACGCCGACCAGCACGCCGAACCGGCGGCGCGAGAGGATGGCGGACAGGAATGCGCGCATGCTGGCCTACTTCGCCGCGGGGGTGACGGGGGCGGCGGACGTGCCGGGCCTGGCCAGGCCATTGATCGCCGCGGCCACCCTGTCCGACTGTCGCGTCAGGTTGAAATCCAGCCAGCCATAGACCACGGCCGCGATCAGCAGGCACACCGCGGCCACGGCCCAGACCGGCACATAGCTGATCAGCCGCCCCTGGCGCGGCGCGCGCTCGGGCTGCGGGACCGGCATCGCGGGCGGGGCGCCGATGCGTGGATGCATGATGTCATACAGCCGCCGCCGCAGCGCATCGACCTGCGAGCTGCCGTCGCGAGCCAGGCGATACTTCCCCTGGAAACCCAGCAGCATCACGAAATGGCACAGCTCCAGCAGGTCGGCGAACTGTTCGGTGTCGCGCATCGCCCGGTCGATCAGGGTGAATACCTTTTCGCCGCCCCAGGTCTCGTTGTGGAACTGGCTCAGCAGGCTGCCATTGTTCCAGTCCGTCGACACCCCCCAGTTCGAGGTCAGCACCGCCTCGTCCAGCGCGGTGCACAGGACATAGCGGGCCGCCGAGACATCGCGCGGGTTGATGCCCTCGGCCAGGGCGGTGCGCTCGAACTCGCGCACCAGGTTGGCGGTGCCGGTCTTCAAGGGTTCGGCCCCGGCCGAACTGCTGCCGCCGGTGATGCGTGCCATCAGCGACAGCAGCGGCCAGGCGCAGCGCACGATCCGCCCCGCGCCGGCCGGCGCCGGCGGCGCCACCAGCGGTTCGGCGGGGGTCTGCTCGACCGGTCCGGCGGCGAAGCGCACGGTCGGTGCGTCGTCCACCTCGGGAACGACGCGGCCATCGAACAGGGGAAGGGAACCGGACTGTCCTGACATCGTCAATCCCGCCGTATGGCCCAGAATTCAAGCGACAGACCCGGGATATCGGCGCCGGAGTGAATCACGAAGGCCGGCGAGGTCTGCATCTGGCGCCACATGTCGGCCCCGCGATCCAGCTCGAAATAGACGGTGCCGGTGCGATACGGGATCTCCCGCGGGGCGACCGGGGCGGGGCGCAGCGGGATGCCCGGCAGTTGCAGCTTGACCAGGTCGACGATCAGCTCCACCGGGCCGACCTTGGCTTGCGCGGGGAAGGTCGCGCGCAGCCGTTCCGTATCGACGGATGCCTGCACGGCAAGGATGAACGCGGCATTCGCCAGCAGCGAGCGGTCGGTGATCTGCGAGACCCAGGCACCCTGGCCGCGCGACTGCAGCGGCAGGGCGATGGCGGTGTCGACCGCCAGCGAGGCCAGCACCTCGCGGATCACCTTCACCAGCTGCGCCAGCACCGGGGCCGGCTCGTCGTGCCGCCAGGCGGGCAGCGGCGGCGGGCGGCGGCTCTGGCGTGCGAAGCCCGACAGCGCGCCGGCCAGGCGCAGCGCCTCGTGATACAGGTCCGCCGGTGGCGCGGCATCGTCGTTGGCCAGCGCGTGGAACACCGGCTCATGCGTGTTGATGACCGTCAGCAGCAGGAAGTCGACCATGCCGGCCAGGTCGGACGTCGTGCGCGAGGGGTCGATGCGCTGGGCCAGCATGTTGCCACGCCCGGTCATCATCCCCTCGATCTCGCGCGCCACGGCGGCGAAGCGGGGATGCGCGCCCAGCCGCAGCGCCGGCGGCATGAAGTCGGGGTCCAGCAGCACCGCGCCCGCCGCATCCAGCCTGATGATGCGCGCGATCGGCATCGTCACCAGCTCGTTCTCGGGCTCGCCGGCCAGGATCAGGCGCAGGTTCGGCAGTCCGACCGCGATCTGCGCGGTGATGCCGCCCCCGGTCGCGTTGCGGACATCCTGCTGGACCTGGACGAAGCGATGCGCCGGGTCCCCTATCTCGGGGCCGTCGGCGGCACGGGCGGGGATCGCCAGCTTCACCACGCGGTTGGTGATACCGGGCTGCACCGTCAGCGGCTCGATCGGCACCGTCCCCACCGGTGCATCCACGATCGTCCCATCCGGCATCACCGCCCGGCATGATTCCAGCGCGATCTTGCCCAGCGCCAGCATCGAGGCGTCCAGACGCATGCCATGCAGGCCCCAGCCGCGCGGCAGCACGGCGTTCACCCGCTGCTCGACCAGCGCCTCGGTCCAGCGCTGGGTCTGCTGCATGTGCTGCGGCCGGACGAGCTGGCCTTCGAACCACAGGGGGCGGCTGTTCAGTGACATGATCAGAAGATGCCGAGGAAGCGTGATTTCGGCTTGGCCAGCGTCAGGGCACGGGCCTCCAGTGTCAGGACGACCGTATTGCTGTCGCCCGCCGATAACGGCCAGGTGCCGCGCCAGGTCGAATTCTGCAGGTCGCGATAGCCGGCGATCACGCCCAGCAGCGGCGTGTCCGTCGGGGCGGAAATCTCGACCGAGGTGGTGGCCCCCGGTATCACCTCGACCTCCTTGCGGCCGAGCATGTCGGCGCCCAGGACCTTGGTGTCGTTGTCGTAGAGATCGAAGAAGGTGGCGCCGTTGAAGGTGTCGGCCGATTTCAGATAGTAGAAGCGGACGACCGTCGGTGACGGCTGGTTGTCGGCGTTCGGGTTGACCTGCGCGGTCGCGATCACGTTGACCGAAACGGTGGTCGGCGACGGCCCGCCACAGGCCACGGCGAGCAGGCCGAGCACCAGGATGACGCGATGCAGGGGAAGGGACCGCATCATCAGCCGTGTGACCCGCCGTTTTCGAAGGTCACGCGCTTGCGGATGCGCTGGCGCATCAGGCCGGCGAGTTCCTTGCGGAACTGCGCCTCGGCCAGTTCAACGAGTTCGGCTTCCATCTTGTACATCAGTTCCATCAGCTCGGCCCGTCGTGACGTCTGTCGGCGCGATTGTAGCAACGGGCCAAAGCGGCTTTCCAGCGCGGTGGGTGTCATGCTGCGCAGCGCGTGCTGCACCGCCGCGCGGACGGCGGCGATGTAGGCGTCTTCGCGTTCGGCGGCGGCGGCGAACACCGCGCGGACCATCTCGTCGACGCGCGGTGCATCGCGTCCGCGATGCTCGATCGCGCGGCGCAGCGCGCCGTGGCCATCGGCGAACGGATTGGCGGTGCCATGCCCGTCGGCGCTGGCGGGGCCGAGCAGGTCCGAGAACCCTTCGACGGATTCACGCAGCGCGGCGCCGAGTTCCATCATCACCGCGGACAGGCCCGCCGGATCGAGCCCAGATGGCATCACGCCCAGACCGCACCAGAAGGCGGCCAGGGCGCGGGTCGCGGCGGTGCCGGACCGGTCGGGGGGATACAGGTCCAGCGCGCCGATGGGTTGCGCCGCCGGGACGACCGGTCCGGCGAGGTCGGAGGCCAGCGCCGAGACCAGGTCATCGACGGTGCTGGACGATGGCGGCGGTGGTGGCGGCGGCGGGGTGGGCAGCGGTGCCATCGGTTCGGCGGCCACGGGTTCCGGTGCCGCCATGTGGGTGAACTGCGGCAGGCGGTCCGGCGCCGGGGAGGGTGGCGCCGTCGGCACCGGAGGCGGTGCCGATGGCGCGGGCGGAACCGGTGGCGGAGGGACGGGGTCGTTCAGCAGATCCGTCAGCAGTGCGCTCAGGGCATCTGCCGCGCCCGCCTGCGGGGCCGGATTGGGTGTGGGAAACGCCGAGTCGGGGATCAACGGCATGGTGGCCGGATCAGGGCCCTGGGACGGCAGGGCCCAGGGCGGATCGAGCAGCGGCGAGGTCGGGCCGGTGCCGGCGATGGTCGTCAGCGGGACGTCCGCCAGTGTCGCATCGGCGCTGGGCTGCGATGCGGCAACGACATAGGTGCCGACGCGCAGCCGGTCGCCGGCGGCCAGCGGCTGGCGCTGCCCGGTCGGCAGCGGCGCGGGCGATCCGTTCAGGAAGGTTCCGTTGGTGGACTGGTCAGTGATCCAGAACGACCCGTCGGCGAAATCGATCCGGCAATGGCGCGCCGACACATGCCTGTCCGGATCCGGCAACGACAGCTCGCACGTCGCGGCTCGGCCGATCCAGGCACCCGCCGGTCCGACCAGCCTGGTGGCGAGCGGCGTGCCGTCGGCCCTGCTCGCTACCAGGAACAAGGATGCCTCGGTCACCGGCGCATTCCCTCCCGTCGCGGCGCTGCGTCTGCTGTCAGCACGCTTTCATTTTCCCCGTTCACGCCAACGCGTGTCCGACACCGGCGGCCCTGGCGCAAGACCGTCTACCTTGCCATTCCGACCAGACCCCGCAGACCCGCAGGCCCCTGCTAAGGTCCCATAACATAAAGGCATGTGCCAGCTTTTCCATCAAGGGATGACGTCGGATGCCATCGCCGTGTAGGACTTGCCGGAAATTTGCGTGGTCAGGAGGACAGGGTGGCATCGATCGACCTGAAGCAGCTTGTGGGACGCCTGAACGATCCCTGCCGGCGAAGCCTGGAAGCGGCCGCCGGGCTGACGCTGTCCCGCACGCACTATAACGTCGAGATCGAGCACTGGCTGCTGACCCTGGCGGACCGGCCCGACGGCGACATCGCGGCGATCCTGCGCGAATACGAGATCGACCCGGGCCGGCTGACCGCCGAACTGAACCGCGCGCTGGAACGCATGAAGACCGGCAACGGGCGCGCCCCGTCACTGTCGCCCGACGTGGTGGACCTGGCAAAGCAGGCCTGGCTGTTCGCCTCCCTGGAACGGGGGGAGCGGCAGATCCGCTCGGGCCATCTGCTGTGGGCGCTGCTGGCGGATGAGACGCTGTCGCGCCGCGCGCGCGATGCCTCGGCGCAGCTTGCCCGAATTCCGGTCGATACGCTGAAGCGCGATTTCCTGGCCGTGACCATGAACTCGGTCGAGGGTGACGACGAGATCGGGCAGCCGGATGGCGCGGCGCGGGATGGCGGACCGCCCGCCGCCCGCGGCACCGGGGCGCTGGATCAGTTCACCACAGACCTGACCGCGCAGGCGCGGGCGGGCAAGATCGATCCGATCCTGGGGCGCGATGCCGAAATCCGCCAGATGATCGATATCCTGACGCGGCGGCGGCAGAACAATCCGATCCTGACCGGCGAGGCCGGGGTGGGAAAGACCGCTGTCGTGGAAGGGTTCGCGCTGCGCCTGGCCGCCGGCGATGTGCCGCCCGCCCTGCAGGGCGTGACACTGCGCACGCTGGATCTGGGCCTGCTGCAGGCCGGCGCCGGGGTGAAAGGCGAGTTCGAGAACCGGCTGCGCGGCGTGATCGACGAGGTGAAGGCCAGCCCCACCCCGATCATCATCTTCATCGACGAGGCCCATACCCTGATCGGCGCCGGCGGTGCGGCCGGGGGAAGCGATGCGGCCAACCTGTTGAAGCCCGCCCTGGCACGTGGCGAGCTGCGCACCATCGCCGCCACCACCTGGGCCGAGTACAAGAAGTATTTCGAGAAAGATGCCGCGCTGACCCGCCGCTTCCAGGTGGTGAAGATCGAGGAACCGTCGGAACCCATGGCCATCGCCATGATCCGCGGCCTGGTGGAGACGCTGGAGAAGCACCACAATGTCCGCATCATGGACGAGGCGGTGCAGGAGGCGGTGCGGCTATCCGCGCGCTACATCCCGTCCCGACAACTGCCTGACAAGGCGGTCAGCCTGATCGACACCGCCTGCGCGCGGGTGGCCATGAGCCAGGCCGCGATCCCCTCGCCGATCGAGGACCGCAGCCGCCGGCTGACCCTGATCGACACCGAGATCACCGTGCTGGATCGCGAGATCGCGGACGGGGAGCCGCATCGCGAACGGCGCGAGAAGCTGGTTGCGGAACGGCAGGCGGTGTCGGACGAGCTCGCTGCGCTGGACGAACGGTGGGCGCAGGAGAAGACCCTGGTCGGCACGCTGACCGACACCCGCGTGAAGGTCGAGGACAAGGACGGCACCGACGACAAGGACGCGCTGCGGGCGGTCCTGTCGGAAACGAACGCACAGCTTCGCGCGCTGCAGGGCGAGGTGCCGCTGATCCATCCGGTGGTCGATGTGCAGGCCGTGGCCGAGGTGGTGGAGGGCTGGACCGGCATCCCCGCCGGGCGGATGCAGGCGAACGAGATCCGCACCGTGCTGAACCTGAAGGACACGATGGAAGGCCGCATCATCGGCCAGCCGCACGCGCTGGAAGCCGTCGCGCAGGCGATCCGCACCAACCGTGCCCATCTGACCGACCCGCGCAAGCCGATCGGCGT
>CAYZKM010000249.1:0-7114 GCA_964478525.1 uncultured Bifidobacterium sp. | reverse complement strand
TGCGCGCCTTCCTGGACAGCCGGCACGGACGGCATTTCGCGGACGATGTCGCCAACGCCTTGCTCGAGAACCTGCCCGTCGCGGACGCCATTGCCGCCACCGCCACAAAGTGGATGGGCTGGACGATCGGCCTCGCCACCGCCCGCGAGACCGGCATCCCCAAGGGACTGCCCTACCTCACCGGCTTCGTGATGCACGCCGCGATCGAGGCCGAGGCCACCGACTGACGGATTTTCCCCGCCACTGCCCCGCCCGGGTTCGGCCCGGCGGGGCTTGGGCTGGTAGCAGGCGCCCGATGGTCGGGCGCTCCTGCCAGGAGAACGAAGATGGCCAATGCCCCCAACAAGCTTTCCGATACTGCCCGCGCGATGCTGACGCTCGCCGCGACCCGTGAGGACCGGCTGGTCCGTCCGCCGACCCTGCCTGCCGCCGCCCGGTTGCAGGTGGTGCGCTCGCTACTGAACAACGGATTCGCAGAGGAGATTCCGGCGCCCACCGAGGACGCCGCGTATCGCTGGCGCACCGCCGACGACGGGGCGGAACTGTTGCTGCGCGTCACGGATGCCGGTCTGGCGGCGGCAGGTGTTACGCCGGTGGCGGCTGAACCGCCGCAGACGATCGACGCCTTTACCCAAGTGGTGATCGGCTTCCTGGCGGAGGAAGCTTGCGACGCGACAATCCTTGACGACGCGGAGGCTCAGACCATGGTGGCCGACGGCTTCGCCAACGACCGCCCCGCCGGCCGGGTAGCCGGCGATATCCTGGCCGGGTTGGCGGAGACCGAGGAAGAAGCCGAGGAAGGCGCCAACCCAGGCGCCCAAACCGCCAACACCGCCACCGACGACGCGGTGGGACGAGAAGCTGCTGCCGTGGCCGACGCCCTGGACGCCGCGCCCACCGCGCCCGCACGCGCGACCCTTCGGACGGCGGCACAGGCGGTTGTTGACGCCTGGAGCGACGAGGCAACCCGCGAGACGGACATGATCGGTGCCCTGGAGGGACCCATGGCGGTACTACGGACCGCCCTCGGTGCTCGGATTGCACGGCCCGCAACGACCGGTCCGCGTCGGCCGCGCACGGGCACCAAGCAGGAGGCAGTGCTCGCCATGCTCAGCCGGCCGGACGGCGCGACGGTGGCGCAGATCGCCGAGGCGACCGATTGGGCATCGCACACGGTGCGCGGATTCCTCGCGGGCCTGAAGAAGAAAGGCATCACCGTTGAGACCCTCGAGCGGGTGCGCCAAGTGGGGCCTGGGAAAGACGGGGCCAAAGGATCGCATTCCGTCTACAAGCTTACTGCCTGACGCTGTACGATGTCTCGGACGCCGCCGCCCGCTGATCGCGGGCGGCGGTCGCTTCATGTCTACGCCGATCTTGTCGACGCACTTGCTCGTGGATCACGGCTCTGGGCCAATGCTTACGGTGAGTGTACGAGCACCTGACCGAACATGGGGGAGACCCGAGCCCCATCGTAAGGGGCCTCGGTTAGCGCCTCAGCGTCCCAGCAACTTTTTCCAGCCGCCGCGATGAAATCGCCATCGTAGACGTGCAGCGCCATCGAAAGGCCATCCAACGGGTTGGTAACGGAATGGATGATGTCGCGGCCAAGCACAGCCACGTCTCCATGGCGAAGCGCCTGAGCACCTGCCGCCTCTACTCTCCCTTTGGAGTCCTTGGGTAGGCGGCGCCAGAAAATATTGTCTTCACCCCCACCATACATGCCGATCACAGCTCGGTGGTTGTGGTTGTGCGGCAGCGTCCACTGGCGGGCGCCCCATATCACGTTGAGGATCGTCAGTTCAGACGTGCGGAACAGAACGTCGGCTGCGGCGCCCGTCGGCTCACCCAATGCGCGGAGAATCTCGTGAGGCTCAGAAACGGCACGACGAACCACCTCGCGGATGGCCTCGCTACCCCGCTCCGCCATGGCGGCACGGCAGTCAGCCGCGAATTGGTCGATGTCGAACATGGATCAGCTCCGCATTTTTGACGATCGCGCGAAGGCTAACCGTAGTCCTCACCGACCTTACGCTGCAACCAACCGTTCCCGCGCCGCCGCGATCTCGGCGAAATCCTGATCATGTCCGTCCAGCATGGCCACCTGTCCCGTCAGGTTCTGCCAGCGTCGCACCGCGACGTCGCAATATGCCGGATCGATCTCCATTGCCAGACAGCGCCGCCCGGTCATTTCGGCGGCGATCAGCGTCGTGCCGCTGCCGGAAAACGGTTCGTAGATCGCATCCCCGGGCGCGCTGTTGTTCAAGATCGGGCGGCGCATGCACTCCACCGGCTTCTGCGTCCCGTGCACGGTCTCAGGATCCTCGGTCTCGTCGCCGCGCGTCGCGATCGACCACAGCGTCGTTTGATCGCGGGCACCCTGCCAATGGCCGGTCTTGCCTTCGCGCACGGCGTAGAAGCACGGTTCGTGCTGGTAGTGATAATCGCCCCGACCGAGGACGAGCCGGGATTTCGCCCAGACGATCTGTGAGCGGATGGTGAAGCCGGCGGCTTCCAGACTTTCGGCCACGATCCGCGTGTAGCGCCCGGCATGCCAGACATACGCGACGTCGCCGGGGAACAACGCCCATGCTTCCCGCCAGTCGGCGCGGTGATCATTGCTGACGGTGCCGGTGCGGTCCGTCGACGAGACGCCCGCGCGGTTGCGCCAGGCCGGATCGTAATTCACGCCGTACGGTGGATCGCTGGCAAGAAGGTGTGGTCGCGCACCATCCAGTAATCGCTCGACAGCGTTTGCGGACGTCGCATCACCACACAGCAACCGATGCTTGCCCATGATCCAGAGATCACCCGGCCGCGACACCGGATCGACGGGCGGTTCCGGCGCCAGGTCATCGGCGGCCGCTTCATCCACCGCGCTGCCGTCTCCGGCCATCATTGCCGCGAGGTCCGACTGGCTGAAGCCGACCAGGTTCATGTCGAATCCGATGGCTTTCAGGTCGAGCAATTCCGTCCGCAGCATCGCCGCGTCCCAGCCCGCGTTGAGCGCGATCTGATTGTCCGCCAGCCGGAACGCCCGCGCCTGCGCCTCGGTCAGATGACCCAGCCGGATCGTTGGAGCCGTTTCTAGCCCCAACTTCCTGGCCGCCAGGACCCGGCCATGCCCGGCGATCAGCATGCCAGCCTCGTCGACCAACACCGGATTGACGAATCCGAACTCAACCATCGACGCCGCGATCTGCGCGACCTGCTCGTCCGAATGGGTGCGTGCGTTCGCCGCATATGGCAGTAGTTCCGCTAACGGAACTGTCTCAACACGCAGATCAGGCTGCATTAGCAACCTCCTCGCCCACCCGCTCGGCTGCCACATCGTCGTAACTCCGGCCATCGTCGGCCAGCGTCACCGGTACACCCGGATGCAGCATCCGCCAGCGCGCGATCGCGAGGTCGACGTAGACGGGTGCCAACTCGATCGCGCGCACCCGGCGCTCCGCCCGCTGGCCCGCCAGAATGGTCGTCCCTGATCCGGAGAACGGTTCGAACACGATGGCCTCGCCATCGGTGTATGCCTGCATCAGGAATTCCGGCAGCTTCACTGGGAACACCGCCGGATGCTCGGTCTCGATGCCGCGTGCCTTGTGCCGGGTGATGCGCAGCACGTTGTCCGGGATGCGCATGTCCTGCACGCCTTGTCCGGCGTGGGTCCACTCGCCCACCGTGCCGTCCTTGCCGCGCAGGCCACCCTTCTCGCTGTTGACGTGACCGGCCCAGCGGCACGGGACGATTTTGTTCGGCTGTCGAGCAGAGCGGTTGAAGTGAAAGATGAACTCGAACGAAGGTGCCAGCCTGCCGTTCCAATCGCCCGGAAGGCCAGGGCCTTGGTCCCAGCAGTAAAGCCCGAACCTGCGCCAACCCTCGGCGCGCATCCATTCAATCCAGGCTTGCCAATAAGGCTGCCATTCACCGTCGCGATGGATCATGCCGAGGTTCACCAACACCTGGGCGTCATCCGCCATGACGTCGGCGATGCCGCCAAACACGCCGCGCATCAACACGTCCCAGTCGCCGATACCGCCGGTCGTGTAGTGCCGTTGGTTTCCATAGGGCGGACTGGTGAACAGCAGCGCCGCACGGTCGCCATCCATCAGGCGGTCCACGGCCGTCGCGTCAGTGGAGTCCCCGCAGAGTAGGCGATGCTCGCCCAGCAGCCAGAGGTCGCCAGGGCGTGTCACCACCGCGCGCGGCGGTTCCGGGTCGGCGTTCGCCGGATCGTCGGCGTCGGGTTCCTCGCCATCCGGTCCGACAGGCGCCGTATCGGTCGTCACCGGCGTCATCAGATCGGCGATCTCGGCGTCGCTGAACCCGGTCAGCGCCAGATCGAAGCCCATCGCCTGGAGATCGCCGAGTTCGAGCGCCAGCGTCTCGGTGTCCCAGCCGGCGTTCAGTGCCAGCTTGTTGTCGGCGAGCAGGTATGCGCGGATTTGCGCCTCGGACCAGCCGCGTGCGACCATAACGGGCACATCGGCCAGCCCGAGCTTATGCGCCGCCAGAACGCGGCCGTGGCCGGCAATGATGGTGCCGGCCTCGTCGGCCAACACAGGGTTGGTGAAGCCGAATTCCTGGATGCTCGCCGCGATCTGGGCGACCTGTTCGTCGCTGTGGGTGCGGGCGTTGCGCTCATAGGGCGCGAGCCTGGCCAGCGGCCAGCGTTCCGTCTTGTCCGCTGGCCAGCCGGTATTCGCGGGTTTGGCGGTCATTGGCGGCCTTTCCGGGTGGGAAAAGGGCTGCTTCGCCCTGCATTTCGGGCGATTTGCGGGGCATTTCGCGGCTGATTTGTCTCGCGGTGCGAGAATGGCCGTGGCCGCCGAAACCGCAAACCATTGATTCAATGGCAGTCCGATCTTCGCGGCCGCACCCACCCCCCGCTCGCAATATCGCGGGATTCAACGCGAAAGCCCTGCACGGTTCTCACTCGTTGAGACGTCAGACTTTCGATCCCCCATCCCCCCCTCGGGGCGTCAGGGAGCCTGGGCGCGCCAGGGATGGGCCGGGTCGCGTGGCATGCCCGTCGCGTCGCAACCAGACAGCCGGATACGCGCGTCAGGCCGATGCGCCCGGCCGAAACCGCCATCGCGGACTGCCGTCTTCGCCGAATGACACGAGGCACACAGGGCCTGGACGTTCGCAGGATCGAAGTCAGCGCCGCCACGACGGCGCGGGACGATGTGATCGACATGGGTGGCGGCGATGCCGCAACCGGGAATCTGACAGATTGGACGGGCGCGCAGGATGGAGGACCGGAAGCGCCGCCATGCGGCACTCTGGTAGAATCGATCGCCTGGCATGGATGGATTCCAGTGCAAACAAGAACGGCGCCGTCCCGAGGGAGGCGCCGCGCTTCAGTCCCAATCCGACTGAGTATCCAAGTGCTATCAGATATGGATTCCACGGGTCAACCGGGTTTCTGTGTCGATCGCCAAGAATTTTTTGGGAGCAGAGACCCGTCAAATACTGCTGATATTTGCTACGTCTTTCGGTCTATGCCCACTCCGCGCCGCCCCATTCCTATCCAGACCGTAGTGAAAGACCAGCACGCCCAGTGCTGCCATGAGAATCCCCTGCGCCTGGGCATGCCCTACAGACCTCCCACCCCACCCCTGCCGCAACGCCCACTCGCGGATGGAAGCCTCACAACCCACGACGTGCCACACACAGGACCCAGCCGCGCTGTTTACGCCACCCAGTGCATCCATGGCTTCGGCTACCTTGCGGCGGGCGGCGGCGGCCCGTTCGGTGAGTGACGCGCCTGTCGCGGCAGGGATGCGCAGCATCGGGGTGATCCGCACCGTGTCCATGGCCGCGGCCCGGAACTGCATCATGAACATGTCGCCCGCATCGTGCATCTCGCCGGTGATGGTGCCGTTGGCCTCGAGCCTTGCGAGCAGATCGATCGCGCGCCGGTGCGACACCACCGCGCCGGTGTCGGGATCTGCGTCGCGGAACGCCTCGGTGAAGCCGCCGTGCTGCCGGCGCCAGGTCGTTGGTTTGGACAGGTCCTCCCGCCCACCCGCCTCCGGCTTCCGCTTCCGCTGCTTACCGGCCATCGGCGTGACCTCCATTGCGCCGGCCCCAACGCCGGGTCGCTTCGTTGGTGATCGCCTGACGGAGCCAGGGATCGGTGACGTCATCGATTGGGATCGACGCGACGCCCTGCTCGTGCCAGGCGCGACGGCGCATCGTGTCGATCTCCAGCGTGGTGGTGGGACTGCGGGACAGGTCCAGGCAGGATCGGGGCGGGCGGGGTGCGTCGTAGAACCTCATGCCAGGCCTCCCCGCGTATCTGTCGCCCACAGCAGCAGGGCGAGGGCATCGGCCTCGTTGTCATCGGCCGGGGTGAAGCCGCGTGCCTTCATGGCTGCGATCATCGCCGCCTTGTCGGCGTTGCCCTTGCCGGTCGCGAACCGCTTGATCGTGCCGACGGGGACGCCTTCGTAGGGGATGCTGTGCATCTCGGCCCAAGCGGTCAGGGTGGCGAGCAGCCCGCCGAACACGTGTGCCGCATCGGTGCCGGCGTGACGGCGGACCTCCTCGAACACGATCCGGTGGAACGGGCCACCGAGCCTGGCAATCTCCTGCAGCCATCCATTGAACCGCAGGTAACGCATGCCGCCACCCTCGAAGCGACTGGGCCGG
The DNA here is from genome assembly GCA_964478525.1 of uncultured Bifidobacterium sp. Lineage (GTDB taxonomy): Bacteria > Pseudomonadota > Alphaproteobacteria > Acetobacterales > Acetobacteraceae > Rhodopila. The sequence goes on along the minus strand of CAYZKM010000249.1, from coordinate 463 downwards.
AACGTCATGGTGCCGGAGGTGATGCGGTCATCTGTCCCGCGCAGGGCCCAGCCGGTGGTGGTGCCCAGATCGAGGGCGAGCACGGCTGGCAGGGCAACCAGCACGGGCGGGAACAGCGGTGGCAGGGTAGGCGCACTTGCGCTTGGCGCGGGCGCCATCAGAGTCGCGTAAGCCATGGTGATCTCCTGAGCGGGGGAACAGCGTGGTCAGGGCGACGGCAGCTTGGTTCTTGGCGGAGCTGGCTGCCGTCGTCCGTCTGGACGCGTGGATCGGGGTCGATGCGGGTGGAGCCCGGGCGTATCGGGACCGCGTGGCCGCACTTCCCGTCCCACCTGTCCGGCCTTGTCCCACCTTGATTTGCCAGGTGGGACGGAATTCTATACGTAATTTCAATGTATTGGGATGATATGTCCCACCTGTCCCACTCAGACACGCCCTCCTAAACCCTATATGCGAAAGGTAC
>CAYZKM010000248.1:0-7114 GCA_964478525.1 uncultured Bifidobacterium sp. | reverse complement strand
ACCTGTTCGGGCAGCCGGCGGACTGGCCGGCGCTGGCGGCGATCGCGCGGCGCGAGGGGCTGGTGACGTTGGATGATTGCGCGCAGAGCTTCGGGGCGAGCCTGGGCGGGCGGATGCTGGGGACGATGGCCGATGCGACGGCGACCAGCTTCTTTCCGAGCAAGCCGCTGGGGGCCTATGGCGACGGGGGCGCGCTGTTCACCGAGAGCGATGAGCGGGCGGCGCTGTATCGCAGCCTGCGCACCCATGGCGAGGGCACCACGCGGTACGAGGTGCTGCGCACGGGGATGAACGGGCGGCTCGATTCGATGCAGGCCGCGGTGCTGCTGTCGAAGATGACCGTCTTCCCCGAGGAGCTGAAGGCGCGGGAGCGAATTGCCCAGTACTATGATTCACGGCTGGGCAACGCGATCACCATTCCCGCGCGGGTGGCGGACAGCACCAGCGCCTGGGCGATCTATGCCGTGCTGCTGCGTGACGGCGCCGAGAGGGAACGGGTGCAGGGCGCGCTGAAGGCGGCGGGGGTGCCGACGGCGATCTACTATCCGCGGCCGCTGCATCGCCAGCCGGCCTATGCCAACCATCATGACGGCGCGCCGCTGCCGGTGTCCGAGGACCTGGCCGGAAGGATCATGGCGCTGCCGATCCATCCCGACCTGACCGAGGCGGATGTCTGCCATATCTGCGACTCCGTGCTCGCCGCGCTGCGGTAGGGAGCGCTGCCGCCCCGCGTCGGGATCGGCCCACGATGGGGCGGGTGTCAGCGCAGTTCGAAGCCCATCGCCTTCAGCGCGTCCTTCATCCTGTCGCGCCCGTGCAGCGCGGGGACGTCGCGGAGCCGGCCGGTGGCCTGCGCGGTCCAGTCCTGCTCCTTCATGCCCTGCTCGCGCATGAAGTCCCGCGCGATGCCATTGTATGTCTCGATCGCGGCCCGCTTCAGCGCGGGGTCGTATTGTTCACGGTGCAGCACGATCTGGCGCGGCAGGCGCGGCTTGATGCCGGTGTCCTTCGCCGGGTTGGGGTAGCCGACCGACATGCCGAACACCGCGAAGACATGCGGGGGCAGGTTCAGCGCGTCTGCCACCTGCTCGGGCAGGTTGCGCATCGCGCCGATATAGACGGCGCCCAGGCCGATGGATTCGGCGGCGATCATCGCGGTCTGCGCGGCCAGCGTGGCATCGACGACGCCCAGCACGAAGGCTTCCAGGTACTGCGTGCCCTCGACCTGGGTCTGGCGGTCGGCGGCGATCTGGTCCAGCCGGTTCAGATCCGCCAGCCAGACCAGCAGCAGCGGGGCGTCGCGGATGAACTGCTGCTGTCCCGCCAGCTCTGCCAGGCGCGACTTGCGGTCCGGGTCCTGGACCGCCACCACGCTCCAGACCTGCAGGTTTGACGAGGTGGAGGCGGATTGCGCGGCGGCCACCAGCAGATCGAGCGTGCCCTCGGCCAGCGGCCGCGGCAGGAAGCCGCGGACCGAGCGGTGGTTCAGGATGGTCTCGATCGTCTCGTTCCACTGTGCGGGGGTGCCCAGCGAGGGGTCGCGGTTGCGCCGAGCGAGGAGGGCGCGCGCCGTATCGGTCGGGCTGTGGTCGTCATCTGTGGTCGACACGGTGATCTCCATCGGGCATCGGGGGCGTCTGACCGGGCATCATCCCCGACCGCCGGTGCCGCGGCAACCGCAAGGCCGGACCGGCGCGCGATCATTGCATGGCAGAAGTGATCCGAAAGCGCGCGGCCTGTGACCTGGATCACAGGACGGCGGCGGTGCGGCGTGACATCCTGAAACTCAGTCGGCACTGCCCCAACTTCTGTGCCGCCTGGATGGGTCTTCATGACCCAGGTCAACCCGGACCTTCCTTCATGGCCCGATCATACCCATGGTCGGGCCATCCTTTTGCGGATTTCAGCCGCCATCCTCGTGCCAGGACCGCCCATCGCGCTCGATCAGCGCGATCGAGGCCGTGGGTCCCCAGCTGCCGGCCGCATAGGGGCGTGGCGCTTCCGGGCGGGCAGACCAGGCCTGAAGGATCGGCTCCACCCAGGTCCAGGCTGCCTCGACCTCGTCATGGCGCATGAACAGGGTGGCGTCGCCGCGCACGGTGTCCATTAGCAATCGCTCATATGCGTCGGGCAGCCGGGTGCCGAAGGCGGTGTCGAAGCGGATATCGAGGCCGGTGCGGGACAGGTGCAGCCCGCCCGAGCCCGGGTCCTTGGTCATCATCTCCAGGCGCATGCCTTCCTCGGGCTGCAGGCGGATGACCAGGCGGTTGGGCTGCCAGTCTGCGGCATCGGCGGGGAAGATCGAGAATGGCTGCGCCCGGAACTGGATCACGATCTCGGACAGCTTGCGCGGCAGGCGCTTGCCGGTGCGCAGGTAGAACGGGACATTGGCCCAGCGCCAGGTGTGGACCTCGGCCTTCAGCGCGACGAAGGTCTCGGTCCCGCTGGCCTGATCGGTGCCGAGATCGGCCTGATAGCTGGGCACCGGCCGCCCATCGACCGCGCCGGCGGCGTACTGGCCGCGGATGGTCAGGCTGGCGACCTCGTGCGGGGCGATCGGGCGCAGCGCGCGCAGCACTTTCAGCTTCTCGTCGCGCACCCGGTCGGCATCCAGGGAAACCGGCGGTTCCATCGCGATCATGCACAGCAGCTGCAGCAGGTGGTTCTGCACCATGTCGCGCAGCGCCCCGGCGCGGTCGTAATAGCCGGCGCGCCCCTCCAGCCCCACCGTCTCGGACACTGTGATCTGGACGTGGTCGATCACGTCGGTGGTCCAGATACGCTCGAAGATCGTGTTGGCGAAGCGCAGCGCCATCAGGTTCTGCACCGTTTCCTTGCCCAGGAAATGATCGATGCGGAAGGTCTGGGATTCCGAGAAGACGGTGCCGACCTCGGTGATGATCGCCCGCGCCGAGGCGAGGTCGTGCCCGATCGGCTTTTCCAGCACGACGCGGGATCGCGGGGTGTTCAGCCCGGCCGATCCCAGCGCCTTGCAGATCGGGCCGTACAGGTCGGGGGAGGTGGCCATGTAGAAGACCCTGACCCGGTCGGGATCGAGCCGGCGTGCCAGCACGGTCCAGTCGGTATCGGCGGCCAGCACATCGAGCGAGACATAGGAGACGCAAGACAGGAACCGCGCGACGACGGCATTGTCGAGGTCGGCGGGGGCGACGTGCTGTTCCAGCGCAGCCGTGGCGCGGGCACGGAAATCGATGTCGGACAAGGGCGAGCGCGCCACCCCGATGATGCGCGAGGCATCGGGGATCTGCCCGTCGCGGAAGCGGTAGTACAGCGCCGGCAGCAGCTTGCGCAGCGTCAGATCGCCGGTCGCGCCGAACACGACGCAGTCGAAGGTCTCCACTGGAATGGCCTTGGTCACGCGGCGCGTCCTGTCGATCGTGGTGCGGCTGGAAGCGGCCCGGGCCGGTGTCCCGGGCCGCGCCTTGTCAGACGACCGGGGAGGCCCCGCCATCCATGTTGATCGCCGTGCCGGTGGTGAACCCGCCGAGGTCCGAACACAGCAGGCAGGCCATGGCGGCGAATTCCTCGGCCTTGCCCATGCGCCCGACCGGGATGCCGGCGCCGGCCTTGGCGACGTATTCCTCGAAGGTCAGGTTCGCGCCTTCGGTCTTGTAGCGGCGCGCGATCTGGTCCGACACGATCTGGCCCACCAGCATGCCGTTGACCAGGATGCCGTGCTTGGCACCTTCATTGGACAGCACCTTCATCAGCGCCATGCCGGCGGCGCGCGACACCGCGGTCGGCGCCCCGTTGGCGCGCGGCGCCTTGGCCCCGGTGTTCAGCACGTTGATGATGCGGCCCCATTTCCGCTCGGTCATTCCCGGCCAGCACAGGCGGGAGAGGCGAATGGCGGCGAACAGCTTGAGATCGAGGTCCTCCTGCCAGATTTCGTCGGTGATCTGGTCCGACGGCATGGCGCGCGACATGCCCGCGTTGTTGACCAGGATGTCGACCTTGCCGAAGGTCCCGACGACGGCGGCGAAGGTCTTGTTGATGTCGTCGGCCTTCGAGACATCGCAGCTGAAGGTTTCGACCTTGCCGCTGGCGCCGGCCGAGGCGATGGCCTTGGCTTCGGCCAGACCCTCGGGGTTGCGGGCCAGGATGGCGACATTGGCGCCGGATGCGGCGAATTCCCTGGCCATCGCAAGGCCGAGGCCCTTGCTGGCGCCGGTGATGATCGCGACGCGGCCGTCGAGACGTACGTCCATTGTTCTCTCCTCCCGGGGAAACGGTGATGGGTCAATGTGGGGGAGGATCGCGAGAGGGGCAACCTCGGGCATGCGGGGCCGCCCGAAGGCAGCCCCGATGCCGTCGTGCCTACTCGGTGGCGGTGTGCCAGCCGAACTGCTGCGGCTTGCGCCCGGCGGTGGGGGCCAGCCGGACATTCACCAGGCCGGGGCCGGGATGCGCCATCAGCTCGTCCAGCGCCTTGCGCAGATCGGCCGGATCCTCGACATACCAGCCGCGGCCGCCGAACGCCTCCATCAGCTTTTCATAGCCCGAGCCGATGGACATCACGCGCGGCGGGATCGTCAGCCGGTCGTCCGGCAGGGCGTCGATGCCCGAGCCGATGCCGCCATTGTTCAGCACGACGATCTTGACCGGCATGTTGTAGCGGCAGGCGGTCTCGATCTCCATGCCGCTGAACCCGATGGCGGCATCGCCCGAGACCGAGACGATCGGGCGGTCGGGATGCACCACGGCGGCGGCGATCACGAAGCCCATGCCGATGCCCATCGTGCCGTAGCTACCGGCGTCGAGACGCAGGCGCGGGGCCTTGTTCGGCATCTGCGTGCGCCCGATATCCATCGTGTTGGCGCCCTCGCCGATGATCACCGCGTTGTCCGGCAGGATCGCGGCGATGTCCTTGAACGCGCGGTAGTAGTTCATCGGGTTCGAATTGTCGGCCGCCTGCGGGGCGATCTGTCGGGCGTTGGCCTCGGCCTTGGCGGCGATGGCGGCGTGCCAGGGCGTGTCCTTCGGATAGAACCACTGCCGGCTTTCCAGCCCCTTGTTCAGCTGCCCGACGATCGCCTTGCCGTCGCCCACCAGCGCGACCTCGGCCGGGACGTTCTGGCTGATCGCCTCGGCCGCGATGTCCAGCTGCACGACGCGGACATTCTTGTTGAACCGCGGCGGCTTGCCGAAATGCATGATCCAGTTCAGCCGAGCGCCCAGCAGGTAGATCACGTCGGCTTCCTGCAGCGCGTGGCTGCGTGCTGCGCCGACCGACAGCGGATGGTTGTCGTCCATCACGCCCTTGCCCATCGGCGAGGCGAGGAAGGGGACGCCGGTGCGTTCGACGAAAGCGCGGACCTCGTCCTCGGCGCGTGACCAGGCCATGCCCTTGCCGACGATGATCAGCGGGCGCTGCGCCGATTCCAGCACGTTCAGCGCCTTGTCGATCTCGGTCTCGGGCGCGATCATCCGGGGCGGATCGGCGACCGTCGCGGCCGGGATGACCTTGTCCTCGTCCACCTCGCCCAGGATGATGTCGTCGGGCATGTCGAGATAGCACGCGCCGGGGCGGCCATAGATCGAGTGGCGAACGGCCATTTCGACATAGAACGGAATGCGGTCGGTGTGTTCGACCGCATGGGCGAATTTGCAGAACGGGGTGGCGATCAGCACCTGCCGCTCCTCCTGGAACGCGCCCATGCCGTTCTGGCGCACCGCTGAGGCACCGCCGATCAGGATCATCGGCCAGCAATTCTGCTGCGCGTTGGCCAGCCCGGCCAGGCCGTGCACCACGCCGGGGCCGGATACGACCAGGCAGGCGCCGGGACGCCCGGTCAGGTAGCCGACGGCCTGCGCGGCATAGGAGGCCGATTGTTCGTTGCGCATGCCGTAATACTTGATCCCGGCGGCCTGCGCGGCCTCGGCGATCGGCCCGACGGGAAACCCGACGACGCCAAACATGTATTCCACGCCTTGCTGTTTCAGGCTGCGCGCTATCAGGGTCGCGCCGTTGATTTTGGCCATTGTTTCCTCCGATCGTTCAGCGCTGGCGAATGCGGCACCGGCCGCGCCCGCCGACACCATCATGCTTGCCCATTTCCCATCCAGGGGGAAGGGCGCGCGCGCGTGCGGCGATTGACAGCATCGGCGGGGAATGCGCTGCTGAACGGGCTTGCCGCCAAGAACAAATCATCGGGAGGCTTCAATGAAACTGCGCCACATCATGGCGATGGCGATGCTGGTCCTGTCCGCCTCTGTCGCGTCCGCGCAGCAATCCGGCGGCATCCTGCGCCTGACCCATCGCGACAGCCCGGCCAGCATGTCGATCCACGAGGAAGGCACGAACTCGGTCGTCACGCCGATGATGGCGGTGTTCAACAACCTGGTGATCTACGACCAGCATGTGAAGCAGAACAGCCTGGCCTCGATCGTGGCGGAACTGGCCACGTCCTGGTCGTGGAACCCGGACTACACCAAGCTGACCTTCACCCTGCGCGAGGGGGTGACATGGCATGACGGCCGCCCGTTCACCGCGCGGGATGTGCAGTGCACCTGGAACCTGCTGATGGGCAAGGCGGCCGAGAAGTTCCGGCTGAACTTCCGTGAAGGCTGGTACAAGAACCTGGAGCAGGTCACGATTTCCGGCGACTACCAGGCGACGTTCCACCTGCGCCGGCCGCAGCCGGCGTTCCTGACCCTGCTCGCGTCGGGCTATTCCCCGGTCTATCCCTGCCACGTCCCGCCCAACACGATGCGCAGCCGCCCGATCGGCACCGGGCCGTTCAAGCTGACCGAGTTCAAGGCCAACGATTCCATCAAGTTCACCCGCAACCCCGACTACTGGAAGAAGGGCCTGCCGTACCTGGACGGCATCGAATACACGATCATTCCCAACCGCTCGACCGCGATGCTGGCCTTCACCGCGGGCAAGTTCGACGTCACCTTTCCCTTCGAGCTGTCGATCCCCCTGGCGCGGGACCTGAAGCTGCAGGCGCCCTGGGCGGTGTGCGAGGTGACCTCGACCAATGTCAGCACCAACCTGCTGGTCAACCGCGAGGTCGCGCCCTTCGACGATCCCGGGATCCGGCGCGCGATGGCGCTGGTGCTGGACCGCAAGGCGTTCGTCGAGATCCTG
>CAYZKM010000247.1:0-7127 GCA_964478525.1 uncultured Bifidobacterium sp. | reverse complement strand
CTTCATCTACGACACCTTCGCGCTGTCGAACGGCACCGGCGATGCCATGACCCGTTCGGGCGGGGACAGCTGGTTCTTCGTCACCGCCGACTATGCGTTCGGCTATGCGCTGGAACGTGACACCTCGGCCGCCGTCAAGGCCGCCGGCGGGAAGGTCCTGGGCTCGGTCAAGGCGCCGCTGGGAACGGCGGATTTCTCCTCGTACCTGATCCAGGCGCAGGCGTCGGGCGCCAAGGTGATCGGGTTCGCCAATGCCGGCACCGACCTGCAGAACTGCATCAAGCAGTCGGCCGAGTTCGGGCTGACCAAGGGCGGGGCGAAGATCGCCACGCTGCTGATGGCGATCAACGACGTGGTGTCGCTGGGCCAGAAGACGTGCGAGGGGCTGGTCTATACCGACAGCTTCTATTGGGACATGAACGACGGCACGCGGGCCTTCGCCAAGCGCTGGGGCGAGAAGTTCGGCGGCATGGTGCCGGGCCTGCTGCATGCGGGGAACTACTGCGCGACCAACCACTGGCTGAAGGCGGTGAAGGCGACCGGCACGACCGATGCCGAGGCGGTGATCGCGAAGATGAAAGCGACGCCGGTCAACGATTTCTACAACAAGGACGTGAAGATCCGCGAGGACGGGCGCGTGATGCACGAGATGCATCTGTGGCAGGTGAAGAAAGTGTCGGAGTCCAAGAGCAAGTACGACCTGTGCAACGAGCTGGCGACGATCAAGCCGGACAGCGCCTGGCGTCCCTTGGCCGCGGGCGGGTGCAGCTTCATCAAGGCATAGAGCATGATCACGCTGAGCGGAATCGTGGCAGCGTGTCGATCATGCGATCAAACAACGAGATAGCGCGCGCTGACCGGTTACGGTCAGCCGGAAAGCGCGCTAGCGTGCGATGCCGGCGCGGTCCGCGGGCCGCGCCGGTTGCAGCGATGGGCGGCTCAGGCGCCGGCGGCCTGCTGCGCGACCAGGGCCGCGCGCAGCACCAGCAGGAACCAGATATCCGCCGCCATGTGCAGGGTGAAGAACGGCGCGCCCCGCAGGTCCCAGAACGGGATGGTCGCCACGAACACCAGGATGGCCAGGCCCAGGAACGCCGTCCAGCTGCCGGACCAGGCCGGGCGGGCGGCGTTCCAGGCCAGCAGCCCGACACGGCCGGGATAGCGGCGCAACGCCAGCCAGACCACGCCCCAGCTCAGCGGGCTCGATAGCGCCCATGTTGCCAGGAATCCGCCGAACGCCATCAGGACGGCCGTTTCCTCGCTGATATCCGCCGGCAGCGGCGGATCGTTGCCCAGCAGGGTCAGCATCGCCACCGGCGCGGTCAGGAACAGCACGACCGCACCCGCCAGGACCACCCGGCGGGACGCGGGCGTCGTACCCAGCGCGCGGCCCAGCACCTGTCCCAAAAACGCGACGCGCCGGGGCACCCCACCGCCGCTCGGCTGGCTTCGGTCAGCGGCGCGCGACGATCTGCGCGATGGCGGTGCCGACATCGGCGGTGCCCGCCTGCCCGCCCATGTCGCGGGTCTTCGGCCCGTCCTCGCGCAGCAGCGTCTCGATCGCCTCGACGATGCACTGCCCCGCCTCGGCCTCGCCCAGATGGTTCAGCATCAGCGCGGCCGACCACACCTGCCCGATCGGGTTGCAGATGAACCGCCCGGCGATGTCGGGGGCCGATCCGTGCACGGGTTCGAACATCGAGGGAAACACCCGCTCGGGGTTGATGTTCGCGCTCGCCGCGATGCCGATGGACCCGGCCAGGGCCGGACCGAGATCGGACAGGATGTCGCCGAACAGGTTCGACCCGACGACGACGTCGAACCAGTCCGGATGCTGCACGAAATGGGCGCACAGGATGTCGATATGGAACTGGTCGGTGCGGATCTGGGGGTAGTTCTTCGCCATCTCGGCGAAGCGTTCGTCCCAGTACGGCATGGTATGGATGATGCCGTTCGACTTCGTCGCGCTGGTGACGTGCTTCTTCGCGCGCGTCATCGCCAGGTCGAAGGCGTATTTCAGGATCCGGTCGGTGCCCTTGCGGGTCAGGATGCTCTGCTGGGACACGAACTCGCGGTCCGTACCCTCGAACATGCGCCCGCCGACCGAGGAGTATTCGCCCTCGGTGTTTTCCCGCACGACGTAGAAATCGATGTCCTTCTCGGTGCGGTTGGCCAGCGGCGTCCACACGCCGGGCATCAGCTTGCACGGGCGGACATTGGCATACTGGTCGAAGCCGCGCCGGATCGGGATCAGCAGGCCCCACAGCGAGACATGGTCGGGCACGCCCGGCCAGCCGACCGCGCCCAGCAGGATCGAATCGGACTTCGCCAGCTGGTCCATCCCGTCATCGGGCATGAACTTGCCGGTTTCCTTGAAGGTCTCGCACGACCAGTCGTACTGCGTCAGCTCCAGATCGAAGCCGAAGCGACGCGCCGCCTCGTCCAGCACCTTCAGGCTCTCGGGCACCGTCTCCTTGCCGATGCCGTCGCCGGGGATGACGGCGATGCGATGTTTGCGCGCCATGGACTGTCTCCTGTCTCGTGGATCGGTTATGCAGTGTTCGCTGACCCGACCCATAGAGGACCCGCCCGCCATGGCCAAGCCCGCCCACGGTATCGCCGCCAACACAGAATGGGATCGCGATGCCGCGCTGACCACGGCCCGCATCCTGCTGGAGATCAAGGCGGTCAATTTCCGCCCCGAGGAGCCTTACACCTTCACCTCGGGCTGGAAGTCGCCCGTCTATATCGACTGCCGCCGCATCATCTACTTCCCCCGCGCCCGGGCGAAGATCTGCGACCTGGCGGTGGAGAAGATCGACCGCCATGTCGGGTTCGAAACCATCGAGGCGGTGGCCGGCGGCGAGACCGCGGGCATTCCCTTCGCGGCCTGGATCGCCGACCGGATGGCCGCACCGATGGCCTATGTGCGCAAGCAGCCCAAGGGGTTCGGCCGCAACGCGCTGATCGAGGGCGACGTGCCGGACGGCAAGAACACCCTGCTGGTCGAGGATCTGACCACCGATGGCGGGTCGAAGATCCGCTTCGCCAACGCGCTGCGCGAGGCCGGGGCGATCTGCAACCACACGTTTGTGGTGTTCTTCTACGGCGTGTTCCCCGGCGCGTTCGAGACGCTCGCCCGGATGGACATCAAGCTGCACAGCCTGTGCACCTGGTGGGACGTGCTGGAGGCCTGCAAGGACCGCCCCTATTTCTCGGACACCGCCCTGTCCGAGGTGCGCCGCTTCCTGGAAGACCCGGTCAGCTGGTCGGCCGCCCATGGCGGCGTCGCATCCGCCGAGGAGGCGATGGCCCGCAAGGGAACCGCCGGCTGACGCAGGGACACCGGGGCGGGCTGATCGGGATTCCGTTGCCTGCGCGGGTGGCGGTTTGCTAGAACGAAAAAAGAACAAACCGGTGTGCCATGCCTGATGATCCCGCCAACGCCCTGCGAGGCGCCAATCTTGTCGTCATCCCCGCCATCCTGGTCCGCCAAGGCGACGATCCCGGCCCCGCGCTGCGGGGGCTGGGTGGCCATCCCGTCGAGATCGCGTGCCGGATCGAGCTGACCGCCCCCGCCAGCCGCACTGCCTCGGCCCCTGGTCCCGCCTCTGGTCCCGCCCCTGGTCCGGTTGGCGGTGACCGATGGCGGCGAGACCCGGCCGATCCGTCCGAAATCCTGTAACGTCCGGTTGCATCGGCGGACCAACCCGTGCGCATGATCCGGCGCCGCCGGAGCGGCCCGTGGGAGGAAATGACGCATGATCCTTGTCGTGATTGCCGCAGCCCTGCTGCTGGCGCTGGCCGCGTTGTACGTGCATGACCGGCGGCAGACGCACCACACGATCCTGCGCAACTTCCCGATCATCGGCTATTTTCGCTATTTCGCCGAAACCCTCGGCGAGTACATGCGCCAATATCAGTACCTGCCCGACTGGGCCGAGCGTCCGTTCAATCGGTTGGAACGGAATTGGGTGTACCGGTCGGCGAAGGGTGTGTCGAACCTGACGAGTTTCGGCAGCGAGAATGTGCCCAGCTTCGTGTTCCGGAATGCGGCGTTTCCGGTGCTGGACGAGGAGAAGAAATCGTTTCCCGGCCGGTGGATCGGCATCACCGAGGGACCCGGCGCCTGCCGGAGCCCCTATTTCGCCACCAGCTTCTTCAACATCAGCGGCATGAGCTATGGCGCGCTGAGCCATGCCGCGGTGTCGGCGCTGTCGCGGGGGGCGAAGATCGCCGGGCTGTGGATGGCGACCGGCGAGGGCGGGCTGGCGCCGTACCACCTGGAGGGCGGCTGCGATATCGTGATGCAGATGGGCACGGCGAAATATGGCGTGCGCGACGCCGCGGGAAACCTGTCCGAGGACCGGCTACGCGAACTGGCCGCCCACCAGCAGGTGCGGATGTTCGAGGTGAAGCTGGCGCAGGGGGCCAAGCCCGGCAAGGGCGGCATCCTGCCTGGCGTGAAGGTGACGGCCGAGATCGCGAAGATCCGCGGCATTCCCGTCGGACAGGACAGCATCAGTCCGAACCGCCACCGCGATATCGGCTCGGTGCGGGAACTGGGACAGTTTGTCGACCGGGTGCGCACGGTGACGGGCAAGCCCGTGGGGGTGAAGTTCGTGGTTGGCGATCCCGCCTTCCTCGATGACTGGTTCAGCGACTGCGTCGCCCATCCCGAGGGCTGTCCGGACTATGTGCAGGTCGATGGCGGCGAGGGTGGCACCGGGGCGGCGCCGGGGCCGCTGATCGACTATGTCGGCCTGCCGATCACCGAGGCCTTGCGCCACGTCGTCGCCGCGCGGGAACGCTTCGGCCTGACCGAGCGCGTGCGGATCGTGGCCTCGGCCAAGCTGATCACGCCCGACAAGGTGGCCTGGGCGCTGTGCATGGGGGCGGATTTCGTGTCCTCGGCGCGCGGGTTCATGTTCAGCCTGGGCTGCATCCAGGCGATGAAATGCGGATCGGGGCGCTGCCCGACCGGTGTGACGTCATCGCAGGAGCGGCTGATTTCCGGGCTCGATCCGATGGACAAGGCGGCGCGGGTGGCCCGCTATGCCGAGAAGCTGCGCGAGGAGGTGGAGATCATCGCGCATGCCTGCGGCGTCAGCGACCCGACGGGTTTCCGTCCGCATCACGTCACCAGCATCGAGCGCGGTGTCGGCGGCTTCCGGGCGCCACAATCCGGTGACTAGCGCGTGATCCCGCGACGGCCGGGCATCACGGCGCGGTCACGCAGATTCGTATCGTTCAAGACACGGAATAACCGGGCAGCCTAGAGCATGATCACGCTGAACGGAATCGTGGCAGCGGGTGAATCATGCGATCAGACAACAAGATAGCGCGCGCTGACCGTTTACGGTCAGCCGGAAAGCGCGCTAGCACTGCCCAGGCGCCACCGCTGTGATTCGAGTCACAGTTGCGACGCAAACGCACGCTCGCCAGGGCCTCGCGGGGCTGGAACGCGGCGATGGAATCTCAAAAATTCCGCATCACGCCTGTCTGGACATTTGTTTGGGCGGGCATTCGATCGAAGCCGAGCCATACGGCGAAGTACGGCATCCGGCTGGATCGCGGAATGGGTCTTCCGGACCGGCGTCCGGTCATCGTTTGCCGACCCGGAGGCGCCCCCGCGGCTGGCGGATCGGCCCCCGGCCGCGTGAATGCGGCGCAAATTCCCGGCGCACATTCCCCTTGGCCAATCCGCCCACGGCGCGGGGCTGGCCAAATATTCGTCGTTTCCATTCTCCGAGTTCTGTTACATGCCAGGAATAAGACTGTTGACGTGCTGCATGACTCTGTAGAGGATCGGCCTGGCGACATGGACGAGGCGTCTTCCAGGGCATGCAGAGAAACGTTCCATACCAAGACCCGGGCATGCCGTGCCGCATGGGCTGCCGTTGCGCTGGCCCACGCGCCGGCGCCTGCGCGCCTGGCTGCCCCACCGCCTGCCACCCCACCGCCTGCCACCCCACCGCCTGCCACTCCACCGCCTGCCACCGGGGCCAGACGCGATGAACGGGCGGTATCGGGGTATCGTCCTGATCCTGATCTCGTACCTGCTGATGACCGGCGAAACCGTCGCCATCCATCAGATCGGCGAGGCCGCGAGCCCGCTGCAGTTCATCCTGATGCGCAACCTCGGCGGACTCGTCCTGATCTGCATCCTGGCCCGCCGGATCGGGCTGCGGGTGTACCGCACCGGGACGCTGTGGCTGCAATTCGCCCGCGCCGCGCTGACGATGATCTCGCTGTGGTGCCTGTTCTACGGCTTCGCCGTGCTGCCGCTGGCGGATGCCACCGCGGTCACCTACACGCGCGCGGTGTTCCTGAGCGTGCTCGCCGCGGTGATCCTGAAGGAACGGGTGAACGGCACGCGCTGGCTGGCCATCCTGATCGGCATCGCCGGCGGGCTGATCGTGATCCGTCCCGCCTTCGTCGCCTGGCGTCCCGACTATCTGATCGCACTGGCCGGCGCCGGGCTGAATGCCGGGTCGATGGTCGCGACCAAGACGCTGGAGCGGCGGGATTCCACCCTGACCATCATGACCTGGCTGACCACCCTGTCGACCATCGTCTGCATCCCCGCCATCTTTGAACCCTGGCCGCCGATCGCGATGCTGCCCTGGCTGCTGGCGATTTCCGTGCTGGGCACCTCGGGCCTGTATATCGGGCTGATGGCGATCAAGGCCGCCGAGCTGTCGGTGCTGGCCCCGTTCGACTACACGCGGCTGATCATGGCGGCCGTGCTGGGGCTGATCTTCTTCCACGAGGTGCCCGACCTGACCGGGTTCATCGGCGCGGCCGTCATCACCATCGCCTGCATGGCCGTCACCGTCACGGTCCGCCCGGACGCCGTCTCACGCCCCGTGCCCTGACAGGACGGGCCCTGACAGGACGGGCCGGGGCGTTCCCGTCAGAACGGGATCTCGTCGTCCAGATCGCCGCCTTTGGGTGCCTCCCAGGACGGACCGCCGCCGCCGCGCCCACCGCCGCCGCCCGAGCGGGCCGCCGCCGGGGCACGCTCGCGGCTGTAGCCGCCGCCGCCCCCGCCCATTCCGCCGGCGCCCATCTCGGACCCGCCGCCATAGCCGCCCGATTCGCCGCCGCCGCCCGAGCGGGTGTCC
>CAYZKM010000246.1:0-7136 GCA_964478525.1 uncultured Bifidobacterium sp. | reverse complement strand
TCGGCGCCCGACAGCGGTTCCAGCGCGCGCATCGCCATGGTCACGGGCGGCGATTGCGCCACGCCCAGCGCGCAACCGATGAAGTTCAGCAAGGACCGCCGCCCCTCGTGCCGCAGCGGCGCCGCCAGCGCATCCCAGCGGGACTCGGCGACGAAGCGTCCCAGACGCGCCCCGACGAAAGCCTGGCCGGATGGGGTGGTCATTGCATTCTCCTGAAACACGCGCCGCACCGTGACATACACGCCCCGACACCGGCAATGTGGAGCGGGCCATAGGGGGGGCGGGATGGAGTAGCCGGTGGGATCGGCTAGACTGCATGTAACGAAGCGGATGCCCGCGCAGGGCGATTCGCACGCAGGATATCGCCGTGGCTTCCACAGACGCGCCGTTCGAACGCCCGACGACCGAATTGGCGGCCCGCAGCCGCCGACACCGGAAACTGTTGCGCGTGGTGCTGCCGATCGCCGGCGTGGTGCTGATGATCGGCGCGATCCTGGGCATCGCGCTCTACACCGACCGCGCCAACCGCGTCGGCGTGCTCGGCCTGTCGAACGACCTGCTGAACGAACTCGATGGCCGCATCGCGCAGCAGGTTTCCACCTATCTCGATCCCGCCGGACGCGCGATGTCGATCATCAACGACACGCTGTATCGCTACGACCGCCAGGCGCGGGTGGAGATGTTCGTGCGCATCGCCGCCTCGGCCCTGCGTGCCGCGCCGCAGATCGCGCAGTTTCTGGCCGCCGATCGCGACGGCAACTTCCTGCAGGTGCGGCGCGGAGAGGCCGGCACCATCGAGTACAAGCGGATCATGAACACGCCGGGCAACCGCGTGGTGGAATGGGTTCACCTCGACCAGGCGGGCCAGGAGGTCCAGCGCACGCCGGACCCGACCGACAGCTATGACCCGCGCACCCGCCCCTGGTTCACCGGCGCGCTGCGGACCGACGGCGTGGCCTGGACCGGTGTGTATATCTTTTTCACCGACAAGGCGCCCGGCATCACCGCGTCGCGCCACCACGCCGATCCGGACGGACGCGTTGTCGTCTATGGCGCCGATATCCAGTTGTCGGCGCTGTCCCGGTTCCTGGCCACGCTGAAGATCGGCAGCAGCGGGCGGGCGTTGATCATGGATTCATCGGGCACGCTGATCGCCCTGCCCGATGCCAGGCGCACTCTGCGCCAGGACGGCGACACGCTGGCCGCTGCTCGGCTGGATCAGCTGGACGATCCGGTTCTGGTCGCCGCCTACGACCATTACCGCGTGCAGGGCTATGGCCGGCGGATCATCACGCTGAACGGCCGGCGCTATATCTCGATGGTGTCGCATCTGCCCGCCGCCGGGATGGACTGGGCGGTGATGATCGTGGTGCCGGAAGATGATTTCACCGGCTTCGTCACCGCCAACCAGCGCACCGCCGTGGCGATGTCGCTGACGGTGGTCGCGCTCGCCGCCGTGCTGGCCGGGCTGCTGGTCGCGCAGGGCCTGCGTGCCGACCGCATCGCCCAGCAGTTGCGGGACCGGTCCCAGGCGATCGAACGCCAGCGCGCCGCCTTCGCCACGCTGGCCGCCGATTCCGGGATGTTCGACGCCGGCGATCCGGAAGCGTCCCGCCGCCTGACGGAAACCCTCGCCGAGGCCTGCGCCGCGCGCCGAGCCAGCATCTGGCACCTTGCCGCCGGCGGCACCGTGCTGCGCTGCGAGGACAGCTATGAGCTGGCATCCGCCGGCCATACGGACGGGCTGGAACTGTCGCGCGCCGAGGCGCCGCAGTTCTTCACCCATCTGCTGAACGGAGAGGAGATCATGGTCGCCGACGCCGCGTCCGACCGGCGCACCCGCGCGGTGCACCGGGCGATGATGCACGCGCTGGGCAGCCGGTCGCTGCTGGTCGTGCCGGTGCGGCGGGCCGATGGTGTCGCCGGCGCCGTGTGGCTGGAGGACGCGGCGGCCGACACGCAGGACCTGGCCCGCGCGGTGGCGGGGATGCTGGCGATGCGGATGCAGCCCTCGCCCGCCGATGCCGCGCCGCACCCCGAGCAGGCCGCCGCGCCTGCCGCCGCCGTGGTGACGCAGCGCAGCTTCGAGGCCGAACTCGCCATCCGTGGCCTGGACCCGAACAGCCTGGGCGCCGAGGTGTTTCCCGCCGTCGCCGTGATGGTGCTCTGCCTGGCCGACCCCGCCGCCCTGGCTGCCAAGGGCGCGTCCGACATCAACCTGGCCGACCGCATCGCCCGTGCCTTGCAGGAGATCGCGCTGGGCAACCGGATTCCGTATCTGAAACTGTCGGGCCAGGAAGCGGTGGCCGCGGCCGGGTTCGATCCGCAGGATTCGGACGCGGTGCAGCGCATCGCCGCCATGGCCATGACCGTGCGCGACCGGTTGCAGGACCTGTACGACGAAGCCGAGCAGGCTGTGGATTTCCGGATCGGGGTGGATGTGGGGATCGGGATCGGCAGCCCGGTCGGCGACGGGCCGCGCCTGTTCAACCTGTGGGGCGAGGTCGTCACCGTCGCCGGCACCATGGCCACATCCGCCCCCATGGGCAGCGTGCAGGTGACCGAGGCGGCCTATCGCCACCTGTCGCGCGGCTTCCTGTTCCGCCCGCGCGGCAGCTTCTGGCTGCCCCGCATCGGTGAAACCCGCATGTTCGTGCTGGCGGGCCAGGTATGAGCGGCGCGCTTCTTCCGGATCTGCCGCCTGCCCGCATCCGCCGGGTGCTCGGACGGATCGGGCAGGGCACGCGGCGGCGCGCCTCGTTCATCCTGATGCTGCACGCACTGATGCTGGGGGTGATCCGGTCCGCGCTGTGGCCCGTGGCCTGGCGCCGGTCCGTGCGCGCCGAGTTCCATCGCGCCCTGGCCTTCTCGATCGGTGGCGGGCTGACCACCGTCGTCATGACCGCCGCGCTCGCCGGCATCGGCCTGGTTTCCCAGGCTCTGTACTGGCTTGGCACCGCCGGCGAGGACGCGCTGATCGGCCCCACCCTGGTGACGGTGCTGGTGCGGGAGCTGACGCCGATCCTGATCGGGCTGCTGATCCTGGGCCGGTCCGGCGCCGCGGTGCTGCACGAGATCGGCCGGATGCGCCTGGCCGGGCAGTGGCGCGTGCTGGAGGCGCAGGGCGTCGATCCGTTCCAGTTCCTGGTCGTGCCCCGCGCCGTTGCGCTGGCGCTGTCATCCTTTGCGCTGGGGGTCGTGTTCGTGCTGGTCGCCCTGGTCACGGGGTTCGTCAGCAGCAGCCTGCTGGGGCAGTTCAACCATTCGTTCCTGCACTTCATCGATGACGTGCTGGCCGCGATGCGCGTGCGGGATTTCCTGGTGTTCCCCGCCAAGATGCTGCTGATCGGGATGATGGTCGCGCTGGTCGCCTGCCTGACCGCCTTCCGCGCCAACGACACCGACCAACTGGCCGAACTGCAGTCGCGCGGCTTCCTGCGGGGGTTGCTGGCGGTGCTGCTGGTCAGCCTCACGCTCAGTTTCGCGGGCTGAGCGGTGGCCGCGCGCGCACCCATCCTGATGCTGGACGCCGCCCGCCCGCGCGGCGCGCCCGGCGAGTCGCGGGAACCCGCGTTCTCGCTGACCGTCGGCCCTGGCGAACTGATCCTGATCGAGGCGCGGGACGCCCGCCGGGCGGCGCAGTTCGCCGATCTGTGCTGCGGCATGGTGCCGTTGGAGGCTGGCAGCGTGCGGTTCCTGGACCAGGACTGGGCGTCGCTGCCCGATGACCTGGCGGCGGCGCAGCGTGGCCGCACCGGCCGCATCTTCGCCCAGGGCGGCTGGATCGAGTTCCTGGACGTGCCCACCAACATCATGCTGGGCGCGCTGCATCACACGCAGCAATCGCCGGACACCCTGCGGGCCGAGGCCGCTGCCCTGGCGCACCGGTTCGGGCTGCCCGGGCTGCCGATGGGCTGGCCCGGCGATCTGTCCGCGTCCGACCTGCGCCGCGCCGCCTGCCTGCGGGCATTCCTGGGGAACCCGATGCTGCTGGTGCTGGAAAACCCGACCTCGGCGCAGGATGCCGCGCTGCTGCCGCCCTTGCTGAACCAGCTGGCCGAGGCGCGCCGCCGCGGTGCCGCCGCCATCTGGCTGGCCCAGGGCGACCTGGTCTCCCGCGATCGCAGCTTCCCCGCCACGGCGCGCCTGCGCCTGATGGATCACGGCCTGGTCGGCCACCGGATGGCCGCATGATCCGCCTGCGCCACACTGATGAATGGGTCGGGCTGATCGTGGTCGTGGCCGTGGTGCTGTTCCTGGGTGCCATGCTGCAGGCGGGGCTGCTGCGGGACTGGTTCCGCCCGGTCTCGGTGCTGCGCATCCTGCTGCCCGAAGCCGGCGTCGGCGGGCTGTCGGTGGGCGCCGAGGTCGAGGTGCTGGGCACGCAGGCCGGCAAGGTGCGGCGCATCGTCATCGACCCCGACCAGCGCATGTACGCGGAAGCCGAGATCGACGACCAGGCCCGCGCGTTCATGCGCCGCGACAGCAAGATCGTCATCCGCCGCCGCTATGGTGTCGCCGGCGCCGCCTTCCTGGATGTCAGCCGCGGGGTGGGCCAGCCACTGGACTGGGGCTTCGCGGTGCTGGAAGCCTCGACCGAGCGGGCACCGACCGAAAGCGTCGGCGCGCTGATCGACGAAGCGCGGGAGAAGATCTTTCCGATCATCGAGGATGTCGGCCGCACCACGCACTCCCTGGCTGTCATCACATCCCGGCTGGAACACGGGGAAGGCGATCTGGGCCGTCTGTTCAAGGACGAATCCCTGATCCGCAATGCCGAGGGCATGGTTGCGGACTTGCGGCAGTCGATGCAGGCTGTCGGACGGATTGTCGAGACACTGGACCGCACGATGCAGGACGTGCGCGCCCTGGTGCAGTCGGCGAACGGGCGCGAGAGCGGCGTGCCGACGCTGCTGCGGCGGGTGGACGGCATCCTGGCGAATATCCAGGCCGTGACACGCGACATTGCGCGCACCGCGCCGCGCGCGCCGGCCATCGCTCGCAATGTCGAGCGCACGACCGATACGCTGCCGGCGCTGCTGGTGCAGACCCAGCAGACGGCGCAGGAGCTTGAGAAGCTGTTGACGCAGCTGCGCGGCCACTGGCTGATGGGCGGCGATCCCACGCCCCCCGCCGCGACTCGCCTGCCGCCGAGCGAAGTGCGGCCATGAGGCGGGCGGTGCTTGCCGTGGCATATGTGCTGACGCTGAGCGCGTGCGGTGGTGCCAGGCCGGTGTCGCCGCCCGAGGATCGCACGCTGCAGCGCGAGGCGCAGGCCGCGCGTCTGGCGTTCGAGCAGGAGAAGCACGAAGAAGCCATCATCCAGTATCGCACCGCGCTCCGCCGGGCGGGGGCGCGGGATGATGGCGCGATGCGGGCGGATCTGTCGTTCAACCTGGCCGTGGCGGAACTGGCGGCGAACCGGCCGGCGGATGCGCTGGCCACGGCGCGCGGCATGCGTGCCGAGCTGATCCGGCGTGGCGCGGTGGTTTCACCCGATATCGACCTGGTGGAGGCCACGGCGCTGTACCGCACTGGCGCCCTGGCCGAGGCCGATGCCCTGGCCGCCACCGCGCAGGCCGCCGGCGGGGCGGTCGGCATGCGAGCCAGCCTGCTGCGTGGCCTGATCGCCGACCAGCGTGGCGACGTGACGGGGCTGCGGGCGGCCTTGGCGGCGCTGTCGGCGCCCGTCACCGACACGCAGAAGGCGGACCGTGCCGAACTGGCCGCGCGGGTGTCGCTGCGTGACGGCGATCCGCACCGGGCGCGAACCGAGGCGGAACAGGCCGCCGATCTGCGGCGCACGGCGCTGGATTATCGCGGCACGGCCCGGGCCCTGGCCGTGGCCGCCGGCGCGGCGCGGGCGGCGGGCGACACCGCCGGGGCGGCCGATCTGTATCTGCGTGCCGGGCGCAGTGCCGCCGCGCTGGGTGATGTGGCGCAGGCGCGGCCGTGGCTGCGCCAGGCGGTTGCCCTGGCCGGGCCCGGGGCCTTGCGGGTGGCGGCAGAGCAGGAGGCAAGGGGCCTGGACGCGGTGCGATAGGATCGGGGTCAGCGGGCCAGGCTGGCATGCGCGTGGTCGGCCGATCCGTCGATCTCCCGCGCGCGGGCGACGATCCGGGCCAGCAGGTGCTGCTCATCCTGCCAGGTCTGCCACCGCCGCGCCGCACCCAGGGCCCAGAAGCCGGCGGTCAAGACGAGCAGGACGACGACGATCGGCAGGTGGATCGCATAGTCGGTCCCGCTGCCCGAGCCCCAGACGGCGTCGATCATCGTTTCGATCACCAGCAGGGCGGTGATCACGGTGCCCGCGCTGTTCAGGACGTCATACCTGGCTGCCAGATAGGTCCTCTGCTGCGGGGTTCCGGCCTGGTGAATGCGGTGGCCGATCAGGTGTGCCGCCATCGCGACCAACCCTGCGAAGGCCAGCCCGCTGACCACGATGATGACAATGCTGCTGAACACGAATGCATCTTTCCTTTTTCCAGGCCCGTCCCGAAACCCTGCCCGGTGCGGCCGCGGCGGTCAGTTACGACGAAACCACCCGATCTGGCGTGAGCATTTGTGTGTGATTTTGTCGACCCCTGTGGATACCCATCCGGTCTGCAATGAAACAAATATCCGGTTCGGCGCGTGATCGGCCAGGCTGGCGGCACCCCGCTTGGTGCGGACCTCGGCGCCGTCTATCCTGGCGGCGTCCGACACCTGCAAAAGGAAACGCCATGAATCCCCCCGATCGTCTGCGCGCCCTGCTGGCGCAACCGGGCTTCGTCGTCATGCCGGCCGTATGGGATGGGCTGAGTGGCAAGCTGGCCGCCGCCGCCGGGTTCCAGACCGCGTTCCTGTCCGGGTCCTGCGTCGCCGCGTCCCGTCTGGGCGGGCCGGACCTGGATCTGGTTTCGTTCGGAGAGATGTTCGACTCGTTCAACATGGTGCGCAACGCCGCGCCCGAAACGCTGATCCTGGCCGATGGCGATCACGGCTATGGCAATGCGATGAACGTGCAGCGCACCGTCAAGGCGTACGGCCGCGCCGGCGCGGCGGCGATATTGATCGAGGACAAGATCACGCCGCGGGCGCTGACCGCCGCCGGCAAGCCCTGCCTGCCGCGCGAGGAAGCCCGCATGAAGATTCGT
>CAYZKM010000245.1:0-7146 GCA_964478525.1 uncultured Bifidobacterium sp. | reverse complement strand
CATCGGATTCGACTTCCGCCAGATCACGTCGTTCAGCACCCAGAAGCCCAGGTCCTGCAGGATCGTGCCGATGCGGAAGATGTTGTGGTACGACCCGATCACCCACAGCGTGCCGTCCTTGCGCAGCACGCGGCGGCATTCCGTCAGCCAGTCGCGGGTGAAGGCGTCATAGGCGGCGAAATCGGTGAACCGGTCCCAGTCATCGTCCACCCCGTCCACCAGGCTGTCATCCGGCCGTCGTAGCTCGCCCCGCAATTGCAGGTTGTACGGCGGGTCGGCAAAGACACAGTGCACCGACGCGGTTGGCAGCATGCGCAACAGCTCGACGCTGTCGCCGCGCATGATCTGGTCCAGCGGCAGTTCGCGATAGACGTCCAATGAGGCTCCCGCGGCGGAATTCCGGTCTACGACTCCGAGTATCGTGACGAACCGCTGGAAGTCACGTCAATTGGTGTCATGGTCGTCTGTGTCGTCGGCGCCACGGGTGATGCGCCAATGCATCATTCCGGCTCCATGGCGCCCGCCACGCCCAGCGCAAGTTGCGCAACCGTGCCGAATCCCCGGCGGTGATGCGCGGTGGGGCCCAGCCGGCGCAGCGCGTCGCGATGGGCCTTGGTGGCATAGCCGGCGTTCATCTCCCACCCATAGCCGCCATGACGGGCGGCAAGCCGGTCCATCGCCCGGTCCCGCACCACCTTTGCGACGATCGAGGCGGCGGCGATCGACAGTGACTTGCCATCCCCGCCGACCACGCACCGCACCGCGCAGGGCAGCTTCGGCGGATAGTTTCCGTCCACCAGCGCCAGGTCCACCGCCGCCAGGCGCGCCACCGCCCGCCGCATCGCCAGCATCGAGGCATGGAGGATGTTCAGGCGGGCGATCTCGGCCACCGATGCCGCGCCGATGCCGATCTCGGCCCCGGCGCAGGCGCGCAACGCGATGAACGCCGACTCGCGCCGGCCCCGCGACAGCTTCTTCGAATCATCCAGCAGCGCGGCCAGCGCGTCGGGTACGCCGGCGGGGAACACCACCGCGGCGGCGACGACCGGGCCGGCGAGCGGGCCGCGGCCGGCCTCGTCTATTCCGGCGACCCGCCCACCCGCCGCATGTTCAAGGGAGAAATCGGGCATCGCCAGTCGGTAGCAGCCGGGCGGGGATTCGGAAACCGGCGATCAGGCGATCACGCCGGTTCCGGGCGCGGGATGCACCCAGCGATCGACCGTAAGGCCGCGCACGACCGTGGTGCCCTGCCGCGCCGCGCCGAGTTTCTCGGCCACGCGGCGTGACGGGTGGTTGTCGGCCAGGATGTAGCTGACCAGGCGCGGGAAGCCGCATTCCGCGACAGCCCAGGTTCGGACCGCGCGCGCCGCCTCGCCGGCCAGGCCCTGGCCCCAGCAGAAGGGTGCGATGCCCCAGGCCAGCTCCGGCTCCTCCCATTCGATCGGGTGCAGGATGCCGACGCGCCCGACCAGGACATCGGCGCGCGTCACCGCGAGCATCCCGTACCCGCGCAGTGCCCATTGGCCCATGAAACGCTCCATCTGCGCCCAGCTTTCCGCGCGCGACAGGACCTGCCCGCCCAGGCCGCGCCGGAACACCGGATCGGCGTTCAGGCTGGCATACGGGTCCAGATCGCCGGGGCGGAATCCGCGCAGCACCAGCCGTTCGGTGCACAGCGTGGGAAGCTCGAATACCATGGTCATCCGCTTGTCCCTTTCGGCACACCCCTTACCATGCCGGTATCATGACCGAACCAGCCAGCCGCCTGCCATCCGTCGACGCCCTGCTGCGCGCGCCCGCCACCGCGGTGCTGCTGGCCCGCTTCGGGCGAGACGCCACCATCGCCGCGATCCGCGAGGCGCTGGCCGCCGGGCGGGTGGGGCGCCGGTTCGATACCCCGGCCGGCGAGATCGTCGCCACCGCCGCCGATGCGCTCGTCCGCCGCTTCGCCGTGTCGCAGCGCCTGGTGTTCAACATGACCGGCACGGTGCTGCACACCAATCTGGGCCGAGCGCCGATCCCTGCGGAGGCGGCGCGGGCGGCGGCCGAGGCGATGCAGGGTGCGACATCGCTGGAATTCGACCTGCACACCGGGCGGCGGGGGGAGCGTGACGATCACGTCGTGCCGCTGTTGCGTGCGATCACCGGTGCCGAGGCGGCGACGGTCGTCAACAACAATGCCGCGGCGGTCATGCTGGTGCTGAACACGCTGGCGCTGGGTAAGGAAGTACCGGTCTCTCGCGGCGAGCTGATCGAGATCGGCGGGGCGTTCCGCGTGCCCGACATCATGGCGCGATCGGGTGCGACCCTGCGGGAGGTCGGCACCACCAACCGCACGCATCCGCGCGATTACGAGAACGCCATCGGGCCGGCGACCGGCGCGCTGATGCGGGTGCACCAGGCGAACTATGCGATCTCGGGCTTCACCGCCGCGGTGCCGACCGTGACGCTGGCCGCGATTGCCCATGCGGCCGGGTTGCCGCTGATCGAGGACCTGGGCAGCGGCAGCCTTGTCGACCTGGCGCGCTGGGGCTTGCCGCACGAGCCGACGCCGCAGGAATCCCTGGCCGCCGGCGCGGATGTGGTGACGTTTTCCGGCGACAAGCTGCTGGGCGGGCCGCAGGCGGGGCTGATCGTGGGGCGGGCGGAACTGATACGCCGTGTCAATACAAACCCATTGAAGCGTGCATTGCGTCTGGACAAGGGGCGGCTGGCCGCGCTGGAGGCCGTGCTGCGCCTTTACCTGGATCCCGCCACGCTGGCCGACCGGCTGCCGTCGCTGCGGCTGCTGTCGCGGCCCGCCGGTTCGATCCGCGTGACGGCCGATCGGATCGCCGTTGCGGTGCGCCGGTGCTGGCCCGGGCGGGCGGTGGCGGTCGAGTCGTGCCGCAGCCAGATCGGTTCGGGTGCGTTGCCGGTCGACCTGCTGGAATCGTGGGCGGTGACCGTGGGCGGCGGGGGGCTGGAGGGCCTGGCCGCCACGCTGCGTGGTCTGGACCGTCCGGTGGTGGGACGGATCGGGCAGGGGCGGTTGTGGCTGGATTGCCGCTGCCTGGAGCCGGACGAGGAGGCGTCGTTCATCGCGCAGCTTCCTTTGCCCTCCTGATCGCGCGATAAGGGCGATGGAGGAGAAGCGGCCCCGGTGGGTCGGCTGGACTTCAAACCCAGTTGGGGCTGCTGAGCGGTCCCGGGCAGGTTCGACTCCTGCTCTCTTCCGCCGTTCGCTTGCTGATCATGAAGCGTTGACAAGGGCTTCCCGGCGCTGTCGGATGGAACCACGGGTTGAGTCGTTCGGGTGTTTTTTCGAGGGAGGCCGTGTGTTGTGGCGATTTGGCCACAAGTGGCACAAAACCCACAACCCCCCCTCGCAATGGCCGAGCGACTTGGAGTATGAGGATGATGGAACGGAAGCGCGGCTGCCTGTGGCCTGCGCCGCAACTGACGACGAATAGGAGAAAGTGAATGAAGCTCCGCAGTGCTTTGGTGGCAGCCACGATGATGGCGCTGCCGGTCGCGGCGAACGCGCAGGCGGTGAACGGTCTGTACGTTGGCGCTGGCGTCGGCATCAATTTCGCGCTCAACGAGCAGGTGAAGTCCTCGTCGGGCAACACCATCACCAATCTGCGCACGACCGTTGGCCCGGCCGCCGTCCTGAGCCTGGGCTGGGGTTTCGGCAACGGCCTGCGCGCTGAGCTGGAAGGTAGCTATCGCTACAACCAGATCAACGGCGGCACGTTCAATGCTGGTCCGGCGGGCAGCTCGCTGGGCGGCAGAGAGCAGAAGATGGGCGTGATGGTGAACGCCCTGTATGACTTCGTCGGCGTCGTCCCGATGGTTCAGCCCTATATCGGCGTCGGTGTCGGCTATCAGTGGGCCCGCTATCAGCTGGGCGGCGGCATCCCGACGGGTGCGTTCGCCGGCACTCTGAACAGCCCGGCCTCGACGCAGGGCGCGTTCGCCTACCAGGCCATCCTGGGTGCGGCGCTGCCGATCGCTTCCATCCCCGGCCTGGCCCTGACCGCCGAATATCGCTTCATGGGCATGACCGGCAACCGTTCCTACTCGACGACGTTCGTGAACGCGGCTGGCCGCACCACCGTGGGCTCGTACACGCTGAACTCGAACCTGAACAACTCGGTGCTGTTCGGCGTTCGCTACAACTTCGGCCAGGCTCCGGCCCCGGCTCCGGCAGCTGCGCCGGCCCCGGCCGCGCAGGCCGCCCGCTCCTACATGGTGTTCTTCGACTGGGACAAGTACAACCTGTCCGATCGCGCGAAGCAGATCATCAAGGAAGCGGCCGACAACTCGCGCAAGGTCCAGTACACCCGCATCGAGGTGAACGGCTTCACCGATACCTCGGGTTCGGCGAGGCACAACATGGGCCTGTCGATCCGCCGCGCCAACGCGGTGGCCGCGGAGCTGATCAAGAACGGCGTGCCGCGTAACTCGATCACCGCCCAGGGCTTCGGTGAGACGAAGCTGCTGGTCCCGACCGGCCCGAACGTTCGTGAGCCGCAGAACCGTCGCGTCGAGATCATCCTTCGCTGATCTCTCGCGCTACAGGTTGAGTAACGACGGGAAGGGGCGCCTGGTGCGCCCCTTTTCCGTTGGGGCTGCACGGTGGCGACACCGGCAGGCGTGACAATCGGACGCGGATCAGCCATCACGACATGCGCCCGCCCCGCGGCGGTACGGCAAGGCAAGGAACTGGCGAGTGGTCATGATGAAAAGTCTTGGTTCAGCGGCCCTGCTCGGGGGCGTGCTGATGGCAGGCGCGGCACAGGCACAGCCGTTCCAGGGCGTGTATGTCGGCGCCGGCGCCGGCTATAACCTGCCCCAGAACGTGGCGGTGGGGACGGTCCTGCCGACCAACCCGCGCACGACGCTGAACACCAAGGGCGGGGCCGTGGCACTGGGCAGCGTCGGCTATGGCTTCGGCAACGGGCTGCGGCTGGAGCTTGAAGGCAACTACCGCAACATCGGCATCTCCGGCGTGTCGGGCCGCCCGGCTTCCTCGGTCAGCGGATCGCTGCAGACCTACGGCATCATGGCCAACGCCCTGTTCGACATGGATGTCGGTTCGCCCTGGATCTACCCCTATGTCGGCGGCGGCCTGGGCTATGCCTGGACCAATGCCAATGGGGTGACCGTCGCTGGACCTGGGGGCACCACCACCAACAGCACGCAAGGCCGCTTCGCCGTGCAGGCGATCGCCGGCCTGTCCTTCCCGATGCCGGGCATGCCTGGCCTGTCGCTGTCGACCGAGTATCGCTTCCTGGGTGCGATCGGCAACGCGACCTATAACAGCACGGTCACCGCCACCGGACGGCCGACCTCGGTGACGCTGCAGAACCAGTACAACCACAGCTTCCTGCTGGGCGTCCGCTATGCCTTCGGCGTCACCCCGCCACCCGAGCCACCGGCCCCGGCCGCCGCCCCGGCGGCCGCGCCGGCCCGGTCGTATCTGGTGTTCTTCGACTGGGACAAGGCGACGCTGTCCGATCGCGCCCGCGCCGTGGTGAAGGAAGCGGCCGAGAATTCGACGCGCGTCACCTTCACCCGGATCGAGGTGAACGGGTTCACCGACACCTCGGGGTCTCCGAAATACAACCAGGGTCTGTCGGTCCGGCGCGCGCAGGCCGTCGCGGCGGAGCTGGTGCGCAACAAGGTGCCCAAGGAAGCGATCACCATCCAGGGCTTCGGCGAGACCAGGCTGCTGGTGCCGACCGGACCGAACGTGCGCGAGCCGCAGAACCGGCGGGTGGAGATCGTCATCCGCTGATCCCGCCCGCCCCGTGGCCCGGCGAGTTGCCGCAACAGACGGATGGCGGCAATCAGCCGGGTCGGCCACATTGGCCCGCATGAACGATCAGCACATCATCGACCGGCTGCCGGACGACGCTCTCTGGCAGCAGGTCCTCACCCGGCAGGAAGGCGGCTTCCTGTATGCCGTCACCACGATGGGCGTGTATTGCCGCCCGACCTGCCCGTCGCCCCGTCCGCTGCGCAAGAACGTGCGGTTCTTCGACACCCCGGCCGCGGCCGAGGCGAACGGGTTCCGCGCCTGCAAGCGCTGCGACCCCAAGGGGGAACGCGCCCGCATCGCACAGGCGGTGGTGCGGGATGCCTGCGGCTTCATCGAGGCGTCCGAGACGATGCCGTCGCTGGAAGCCCTGGCCGAACGGTCCGGCTACTCCCGCTTCCACTTCCTGCGGATGTTCCGCGACCATACCGGCGTCACGCCCCGCAGCTATGCCGAGGGCGTGCGCGCCCGCCGCCTGAGCGCGGCGCTGGCCACCGGGTCACGGGTGGTGGATGCGGTGGCCGATGCCGGCTTCGGCTCCGAGAGCCGGGTCTATGAGAAGACCGGCGCCCTGCTGGGCATGACGCCCGGCGCCGCGCGGCGCGGTGGCGCCGGCGAGGTCATCCGCACCGCGCTGGCCGATTGCCCGTTCGGGCGGCTGCTGGTGGGCGCGACGGATCGCGGCGTGTGCTTTCTGGGCTTCGCGGAGCCTGACGATGCCCTGCTGGGCGATCTGCGGCAGCGCTTCCCCAAGGCGCGCGTGGTCGAGGACGATGCCGCGCTGGCCGCCACGGTACGGTCGGTGCTGGCCTTCCTCGAAGAGCCGAAACAGGCGCTGGACCTGCCGCTGGACCTGCGCGGCACGGCGTTCCAGCAACGGGTGTGGCAGACATTGTGCCGCATCCCGCCTGGCCAGACCCGGACCTATGCGCAGCTGGCCCAGATGGTGGGAAATCCGAAAGCCATCCGCGCGGTGGCGCGGTCCTGCGCGACCAACCCGGTGTCGCTGGCCGTGCCGTGCCATCGCGTCGTCGGCAGCGACGGCAACCTGACCGGCTATCGCTGGGGCGTGCCCAGGAAGCAGGCGCTGCTGGCACGGGAAAAGGCGGCCGCGGGATAGATATCCCGGGAATGCGGGGGGCGGCTACCAGACCGCCCCCTGCGTCACACCATCTATTCGGCGGCGGCGCGATTGGCGTTGAAGATCACCTCGTCCAAGGCCGGCTTGATCTGGCGCTGGAACGTATCCAGCGTCTCGATCACCACGCCTGCCGGCGTCTGGGCATAGTGGTTGATCAGCGTGATGTATTCCGCCGGGAACACCTGCCACTGCTTGACCAGTT
>CAYZKM010000244.1:0-7155 GCA_964478525.1 uncultured Bifidobacterium sp. | reverse complement strand
AACAGCGTCGGCTGCTTGTGCGGGGGGATGCCGATCCCGGTATCGCTGACGGTGAAGCCGATCTGCCGCCGGGCGCCGTCGTCGCCGAGCAGGGCCACCGTGACGGTGACGCCGCCGCGCTCGGTGAATTTCAGGGCGTTGCCGATCAGGTTCACCAGGATCTGGCGCACCCGCTCGCGGTCCCCGCTCAGTGCATCCGGCAGGCCCGGGGCCAGTGACGCCGTCAGCGACAGGCCTTTCGCCCGCGCCTCGGGCTGCAACAGCGCGATGGTCGACGCCACCAGATCGGGCAGGCTGAACGGCGCCTCGGCCAGGCTGACGCGGTAGCTGTCCAGGGATGAGAAATCGAGGATGTCCTCGACCAGCATCAGCAGATGCTCCCCGGCGTCGTGGATGATGCGGGCATAGCGCTCCTGCTCGGGGTCGAGGCGCAGGCCCAGCTGCAGGTCCACGATGCCCAGGATGCCGTTCAGCGGGGTGCGGATTTCGTGGCTGATGACTCGCAGGAAGTCCGTGCGCACCCGCCCCGCCGCCTCGGCCGCATCGCGCGCCACGGCCAGGTCACGCTCGAACCGCTTGCGTTCGGTGATGTCGGCATAGGTGCGCACCGCCCCGCCGCCGGGCAGCAGCGCGGTGCGCACATCCAGCACGGTGCCGTCGGGGCGTTCGCGCTCATAGGCCGGCAGGCCGGCATCCAGCCCGCCGCGCGATGCCAGCAGCCCGACCATCGCCCCGCCATCGTTGGACGGCGCAAACTCCTGCTGTCCGATCTGCCATTTCAGGATCTCGTCGAAATGCACGCCCGGGCGCGCGAGGCTGCCGGGCAGGCCCAGCAGATCGGCGGCGCGCTGGTTGATCACCGGCACCCGCCGGTTCCGGTCCACCATCAGGATGCCCTGGCTCATGTTCTCCAGCGTCACCGTCAGCGCGGTCTGCGAGCGGACCAGGCGGCGGCGGTTCACGATCACCACGGCGCTGACCAGCACGATCATCGCACTCAGCACGCCGCCGACCCGGATCACGTGCCGGCTTTCGCGCCGGTAATCGGCCAGCCCGTCCGCCGGGTCGACCCCGACCGTCACCACCAGCGGATGGCGGGCCAGGCGGCGATAGCTGATCAGCGGGCCGTCCTCGCCCGCCCCGTCCGGGTGGAACGACCCGACCGGGCTGTCGCGCAGGCGCGCCATCAGCGTCGGATCGGGCGGTGGCGGCAGCGGGGTCGCACCGCCGCGGCCGGCGCGGGCCACGCCGTCCAGCCCGACGAGCTGGATGAAGCCGCGCCCGATCTCGATCGGCGCGAAGAACCGGCCAAGCACCTCGGCATCCAGCGAGGCGATGACCACGCCGATGAAGGCGCCCGAGATGTCGCGGATCGGCCGGCTGGCCTGCACCGTCACCCGGCCCGACACCCGCCCCAGGATCGGCGCGCTGATATAGGTGCGGTCGCCGGCATCGCGGGTATGGACCAGAAAATGTTCCCGGTCCGCGATGCTGACCGGGCCGGTCGTCGGTCCGAGATTGCTCTGCGCGATCATGCCGTTCACGTCGGCGATCGCCAGCTGGATCGACAGGTCGTTCAGGATCGTGCGCTGGCGACCCCATGCCGCCATGTCGAACCGGTCGCGCTCGCGCGCATACAGGGCGCGCGTGACCAGCAGCGTCTGGTCCACCGAATCCAGCAGCCGCACCGTCAGCATGTCGACCAGACGGGCCAGGTTCGCGGCCTTGGCGCGCATATCGGCGAGTTCATGCGCGCGGTCACGTTCAAGCTGCGCCCAGACCCCGCCCCAGATCACCCCCAGCGCGGCGATCGCCATGGCCAGGCGCCAGGCGATGCCGCGCCAGGCCGTCGACTGGCGACTCGGCGGACGCCCCATCAGGGCGGCCCCGGGCGGCATGCCGCCAGCCATTCATGCAGCGCCGGTTCCTCCATCGCACGACCGAACAGCCAGCCCTGGCCCAGATGGCACCCGATCGATCGCAGCATGTCGGCGATCACCTGCCGCTCGATCCCCTCGGCCACCACGGTCAGGCCGAGTTCCCGCGCCATGGACACGATGGCCCGCACGATCTTCCAGGCCTCGGCATCGGTGTCGCACTGTGCGACGAACGAGCGGTCGATCTTCAGCTCCGAGAACGGCAGGCGCAGCAGCGTCAGCAGCGACGAATGGCCGGTGCCGAAATCGTCGATCGACAGGCTGATGCCCTTGATGCGCAGCCGTGTCAGCACCTCGGCCGCGATGACGGGGGACCTGATCACGGTGCCCTCGGTGATCTCGGCCACCAGCGCGCCCGGCCCCAGCCCGCTCTCGCGCAGGGCCGCATCGATTGCGTCGGGCAGCGCGGGGTCGGCCAGTACGAGGGGGGAGAAGTTCACCGCCACGCTGCAGGCCGGATGGGCGGCGCGCCAGCGGCGGCAGCAGGCCAGCGCGTGGCGCAGCACATGCAGCGTCAGCGGCACGATCAGGCCGTTCTCCTCGGCCATCGGGACGAAGATGTCCGGCGACACCATCCCGCCGCCGGCGGGCTGCCAGCGTGCCAGCGCCTCCATCCCCGCCACATGCCCGTCCGCCAGCCGGACCTTGGGCTGGAACTGCACCGCGATTTCTCCGCCGTGCACCGCTTGTGCCAGCTCATCGAGGCCGGGCGCGGGGCAGACAGCGCCGGGGCGGGACGGCGCGCGGACGGGCAGGGCGCCCAGCAGGGCCGCCAGCTCGGCCTGCGCGACAGGCTTGTGCAGCGCCCCGGCGACGCGCACGCCCAGCGAGGCAGCCAGCCGCGTGCTGGCCGAACGGACCCGCTGGTCCAGGGCGGAGATGAAGATGACGGCGGGGTCCGCGACATTGTCGCGCACCGCCTGCAGCAGGCTGATGCCCTCGGACTCGCCCAGCGACAGGTCCAGCAGCACCGCGTCATAGCCGTGCCGGCCCAGCAGCGCCGATGCCTCGTCCAGTGTCGCGGCGGCATCCGCCTGGAATCCAAGCGCGCCGACGCCGCGGGTGACGATCATGCGCTGGATGCGCTCGTCATCGACCACCAGAAGCCGCCTGGACTCGGTCATGCTGTGTGTCACGTCGCGATCCCGGTGTGCCGTTTCCGGGCGCATGGTGGCGTGCAAAGGTGAACAACCGGTGAATGGCCGGCCCGGGCAGGGGCGGTGATGGTTGACATCGCGGGAAAATCCTTCATGCCCATGCGCCATGCGGTTCATCCTGTTCTGTGCGGCGGTGCTGCTTTGCGCCGGACCACGGCTCGGCCTCGCCCAACCCGGTCCCGTCCAGGACAGGTTCGTGGTCGCGAGCGACGGGACGCGCCTGCACGTGACCGAGGCCGGGCCACCGCGCGCGCGCACCATCCTGTTCGTGCCGGGATGGACGATGCCGGGCTGGATCTGGGGGGCGCAGATCCGCCAGTTCTCCCGCACCTACCGGGTGGTGGCGTTCGATCCGCGCGGGCAGGGCCAGTCCGACGTCCCGCCCTCGGGCTATGACCATATCCGCCGCTCGAAGGACATCGCGGACGTGATCGCCACACTCGGCCCGGACCCGGTGATGATCGTGGCCTGGTCGCTCGGCGTGCTGGAAACCCTGGCCTATGTCCGCACCCAGGGCGACAGCCGGATCGCCGGGCTGGCGCTGATCGACAACTCGGTGGGCGAGGAACCGCCGCCGCCGGCCCCGCCGCCCCGGCCACCGGGTTATGTCCCGCCACCGCCGCCCCCGCATGCGGAATCGATGCGCCGTTTCGTGCGCGGCATGTTCCGCCACCCGCAGGATCCCGCCTGGCTGGACCGGCTGTGGCACGCGACGCTGCGCATGCCCGAGGCATCTGGCAAGCGTCTGCTCGCCTATCCCGTGCCGCGCACGTATTGGCGGGAAGCGGTCTATGCGACGGCCCGGCCTTTACTGTATGTGGTGCGCCCGCGCTGGGAAGCGCAGGCTGCCAATCTGGTCCGCAACAGGCCCGGGACGGAGATCGAGATTTTTCAGAACGCGGGCCACGCCTTGTTTGTCGATGAGCCGGCACGGTTCAATGCAATGCTTGACGGCTTCATCCGCCGCCGGGTGTGGCCGTGAACCTGATTCCGCTTTTCCTGATCTCGATGGCCGCGGTCGGATACGAGACCGCGCTCATTCGATATTTTGCCGTCTCGAAATGGTCGGAATACGGCTATTGGGTGATCTCCATCGTCATGGTCGGCTTCGCCCTCAGCGGTGTCGTGCTGGCCCTGTTCCGCGATGCCTTCGCCCGCCGCGGTGATACCTGGCTGGCGGTGCTGCCCGCCGCGCTGGTGGTGACGGCGGCCGGCGGGTACTACCTGACCGGGGCCAACCCGTTCAATCCGCTGCAACTGCAGAACGCCGCCACCTGGCAATCCCAGCTGTGGAACATCGCCGGCTACTACGCCGTGCTGCTGCCGTTCTTCTTCCTGACCGGACTGTTCGTCAGCCTGTGCTTCGTGCTGAACGCCCGCCGCATCGGCCTGGTCTATGGCTTCGACCTGACCGGCGCCGCCATGGGCTCGGGCGGCATCCTGCTGGCGATGTATGCCGTGCATCCCTTCGACCTCGTGCCGCTGCTGCTGGTCCCGCTCGCGCTGAGTGCTGCGTTCCTGTCCGTGCCCCGCCGCTGGATGGCCACGCTGGCCGCCTGCCTCGCGCTGCTGGGGGCCGAGACGCTGCTGATGGTGGACAACCAGGCCGAGATCAACGACTTCAAGGCCATCTACGCCCCGCTGCACACGCCCGATGCCAAGGTGGTGGCGGAAATCCGGTCCCCGCGCGGGAACTACGCCCTGCTGGACAATTTCACCGAGCGTGTGGACACCGATGTCTCCAACAACGCCGGGATGATGGGGATCGACGGCCCGCCGCGCAGCTTCGGGCTGTATCGCGACGGCAATCGCATCGCCGCGCTGCCGATGCCCGGCACCGGGCCCGCGACCTATGCCCCGGCGGCGCTGTCGGCGCTGCCATACGCGCTGATCCCGCACGCCCGCGTGCTGATGATCGGCGCCTCGGGCGGGTTCCGCATCGCCGAAGCCAAGGCGCTGGGGGCCGCGCAGATCCGGGTGCTGGAACCCGAGCCGGTGCTGGCCGGGGCGCTGGCCGCCGGGCTGGGGCCTTCGCCGCGCTATCACATCGATCCGCTGGTGCGCCTGTCGGCCATGTCGCCGCTGGAGGCGACGGCGCATGGCGTCTACGACGTGATCGACCTGTCCGCCGATTTCCTGGACATGGCCGAGGCCAATGTCTCGGCCGTGACGGTCGAGGCGATCTCGGGCTATATGCATGTGCTGGCGCCGAACGGTATCATCTCGCTGCCGGCGTCGATCCGCGATTTCCCGGTCTATGCGCTTCGGATGCTGGCGACCGTGCGCGAGGCGCTGCTGAACCACGGCATCACCGACCCCACCCGCCACGTCGTCGTCTACCGCTCGGCCTGGAACGTGCGCATCCTGGTGTCGGCGGTCCCGTGGTCCGAGGAACGGATCGAGGCGGTGCGGGCGTTCGCCGACCAGCGCTCGTTCGACGTGTCATGGTATCCGGGCATGGATGTCGTGAAGGCGCGGGACGGCATCTTCAACGACCTGCCGGCGGTGTCGTTCGACCAGGGCACGGTGGAATCGACCGGCACCAACGATGCCATCGCCGACGAGGTGGAGGCGGTGCTGCGGGGGCAGGATACGCCGTCCCGGCGGACCTTCAACCTCGATCCCGTCACGCTGGACCGGCCGTTCTTCTATGCCGTGTTGCGGCTGGACCATCTGGGCACGATCCTCAAGCGGCTGGAATTGCTGCCGCAGGCCGAGGTCGGCGTGCTGGTGAACCTGGCCGTGCTGGCGCAGGCCGCGGTGATCGCGATCCTGGTCCTGCTGGTCCCGCTCGCCGCGCCCGGACGGGTGCGCAGCCCCGGCGCCGGGCTGTGGCGTGCCGCGCTGTTCTTCCCGGCGCTGGGCCTCGGGTTCCTGTTCATCGAGATCTGCCTGATCGAGCGGGCCAGCTTCTGGCTGAACGACCGCACCACCGGGTTCGCCATCGTGCTGACCGGGATGCTGCTGTTCTCGGGCGCGGGGTCGATGATCGCCGACCGGTTTCGCACCCGCGCCGCCCACGCCATGACGGTGGCCGGGATCGTGGTGCTGGCCTGGCTGCTGGCGGCGACCGTGCTGCTGGAGCCGCTGATCCTGCACACGCTGGGCGTGCCGCCGCTGGGCAAGATCGCACTTCTGGTGCTGATCCTGGCTCCGGTGTCGCTGGCGCTTGGCATGCCGTTCCCGCTGGCGCTGGGACGCACCGGCGACAGCGGGTTCCTGCCCTGGGCCTGGGCCCTGAACGGGGCATTCTCGGTCGTCGCGAGCCCGCTCGCGAATCTGATCGCGCGCGAATACGGCTTCAGCAGGGTTCTTTTCTGCGCCGCGATCCTGTATGCGCTCGCGCTTGCAACATTTCCGTCAACGAGGAAGCAGCCCGCGTGGCAAACCAACCCGTCACGATCTCCCGCCGACAGCTGATCGCCACCGCGGCCGCCACCGTGGCGGCGCCCGCCCTGTCCACCCCAGCCGCCGCCGCCGGCCCCTGGACGCGCACCGCCTTTGAAACGGCGATGCGGGAGTCGGGCCGCCCGGTCAGCCTGACCGACGCGCAGTTCGACGCCATCCAGCGCCGCAAGCCCGCCGCGATGCGCCGGATCGAAGCCTATCTGAAAGAGCGCCTGGGTGCTGCCGATCCGGCCGTGATGGCGGCGTTCGAGGCGCTGCCACGCGAGTATTTCCACTATATCTACTCGGAACATCGCGCGACCCCGGGCGATGCCTATGAAGACACGCCCAAGCCATGGGCGCTGGGATATGGTTCGGCCCTGTCCGACTATCTCGGCCAGGCCTACATGACCCAGATCTGCAAGCCGCAGCCAGGCGAGACGACGCTGGAGATCGGCACCGGCAGCGGGTTCCAGAGCTCGTTGCTGTCGCGGATCGTCAAGCAGGCCTACTCCATCGAGATCATCGAGCCGCTGGGCAAGGGCGTGGGCCGGATCTTCGCCCCGCTGGGCTTTACCAATATCCAGAGCCGGGTCGGCGACGGGTATTTCGGCTGGCCCGAGGTAAAGGACGGCTTCGACATCATCATCGTGACCTGCGCGGCGACCTTCGCC
>CAYZKM010000243.1:0-7160 GCA_964478525.1 uncultured Bifidobacterium sp. | reverse complement strand
CCCGGCATGCGCTGCGTGCTCGGCCTGTTCGAGGGCGTGGTGACCGGCGCGGCCGACGGCTATGCCCGTATGGCCGGCAAGCCCGCGGCGACGCTGCTGCATTGCGGCCCCGGCCTGGCGAACGGCATGGCCAACCTGCACAACGCGCGTCGCGCCAACACGCCGATGGTGAACATTCCCGGCGACCAGGCGACCTATCACCGCCCGCTGGACGCCCCGCTGACCGCGGATACCGAGGGCTGGGCGCGCGGCGTGTCGGGCTGGGTGCGCACCGCGACCGATGCGAAGTCGGTCGGCGCCGACGCCGCCGCGGCGGTGCAGGCGGCGATGATCGCGCCCGGCCAGATCGCCACGCTGATCCTGCCGTCCGATACGTCGTGGAATGACGGCGGCGTCGTGGGAGAGCCGCTGCCCCGCCTGCCGACGCCGACCGCCGAACCGAAGCAGATCGAGGACGCGGCCGCCGTGCTGCGCCGCGGCGGGGCCGGCAACGTGCTGCTGCTGGGCGGCGCGGCGCTGACCGAGGCAGGACTGGCGCTGGCCTGGCGCATCGCCCAGGCGACCGGCGTGCGGCTGATGGCACAGGGGTCGAACGGGCGCATGGCGCGCGGCCAGGGCCGCGTGTCGGTCGACCGGGTGCCCTATGTCGTCGATGTCGCGGTCAAGGCGATGGCCGGGACCAGGAACCTGATCCTGTGCGGCAGCAAGAAGCCGGTGACCTTCTTCGCCTATCCGAACAAGCCGCAGACCTCGATCCCCGACGATGCCCAGGTCTATCATCTGGCGCGTCCCGAACAGGACATCATCGAGGCGCTGACCCGCCTGGCCGACACGCTGCATGCCCCGAACGTGGCGCCGCCCGACAACGGGGCGCGCGCGCAGCTGGGCCGCGGGGCGCTGACGCCGGAAGCGGTGTCGTCCACCCTGGGCGCGCTGATGCCCGAGGGCGCGATCATCGCCGATGAATCCGTCTCGTTCGGCCGTGGCTTCTTTCCCAACACCAAGGCCGCGCCGCATCACGACTGGCTGAACGTGACCGGCGGAGCGATCGGCGGCGGGCCGCCGATGGCGCTGGGTGCCGCGATCGGCGCGCCGGGCCGGCGGGTGATCAACATGCAGGCCGACGGGTCGGCGATGTACACGGTGCAGGCACTGTGGACGCAGGCGCGGGAGAAGCTGGACGTCACCACCGTTCTGCTGTCGAACCGGAAATACCAGATCCTGCTGGGTGAGCTCGCGAATGTCGGCGCCAATCCCGGCCGCACGGCACTGGACATGATGGATCTGGGCAATCCCGACATCAACTGGCCGATGCTGGCCAACGCGATGGGCGTCGAGGCCGCGCGCACCGACACCGCCGAGGGCTTCGCCGATCTGCTGTCGCAGTCGCTGAAGCGGCCTGGCCCGTTCCTGATCGAGCTGCTGATCTGACGGGCATCAGGCAGGGCGTGGTTGACCGGCCGGCGCCGGCCACCCATGCCCCGCCACCGGCCCACGGCCCGCCGCACTAGCGCGCTTTCTGGTTGACCGGAAACGGTCAGCGCGCGCTAGCTCATTGTCTGATCGCATGATTCACCCGCTGTCACGGTTCCGCTCAGCGGGATCATGCTCTACCGGGCCGGCAAGGACCCCAGGAATGATCCCAGCAGCGCGTTCGTCCGCGCCGGCTCGTCGATCTGCGGGAAATGGCCGGTATCCTCGATGATCTCGACCCGCACCGCCGGCACCACCGAACGCAGCATGTCCAGATAGGGCGTCGTCTGGCCCTGCGTCATGGTGCGCCGTTCCCGCTTCTCGTTGCTGTAGGTCGTCTGCAGCGCCATCACCGGCACCGTCAGGCACCCCAGCGACGCCGCCAGCCGCGTCGTGTCATAGCGCTGCATGTCGGTCAGCATCTTCTCCCCCACCGCGCGCGGCAGATGGGCCACCCTCTCGGCGATGGCGGCGACGCTGGCGGGGGCGCTTTTCGGCGTCGACATGTCGCGGAACATGCCGCGCACCAGCGTCGCATACCCGTCCGGCCGGCCGAATGCCGCCCGCAGCGCGGGGCCCATGGCCGGGGCGAACTGGCTGCCATCCACCAGCACCACGCCGGCGGTGTGACCGGGCGCCTGCAACACCGCCTCGATCACCACGCGGCAGCCCATGCTGTGGCCGACCAGCAGCGCCGGCGGCAGGTCCAGCGCCCACATCAGCTCCGCCACATCGGCGCCATACTGCTCGATCGAGCACGCGGCCGGCGCACCGGGGCTCGCGCCATGCCCGCGCAGGTCCACCGCCACGGTCTGATGCCGCGGGGAGAAATGCGCCACCTGCAGGTCCCAGTCCTGATGCCCGCAGCCGAAGCCGTGCACGAACACGATGGGCGGATGGCCGAGGCCGGTGACGACGTGATGGATCAGGGACATGGCGCTTCCTTCCGATGGGTTGCGCCCAGTCTGCCCCAAATCCCGCCGCGCCGTCCCCGACAATCCGTCACGAATCCAGCCGCGAAATCCGCCCGGCCATGATCCCGCCATCGATCACCAACTCGGACCCCGTCACGTGGCGCGACGCATCCGATGCCAGGAACAGGATGCCGTTGGCGATCTCCTGGGGGTCCGAGGCAACCCCGATCGGCACCGACGCCGCGGCGATCCTGTGCGGGTCCAGCGACGTGTTTCCGCGCACGCCGCCCGAGGGGATCTTTGTCCAGATCGGTGTCGCAATGATCCCGGGATGCACCGAGTTCACCCGGATCCGGTCGCCCGCCTGCGCGCATTCCAGCGCCATCGACTTGGCGAACAGCCGCACCGCGCCCTTGGTCGCCGAATAGCCGGCCAGGCCAGCCGACCCGCGCAGCCCCGCCACCGATGATAGCATCACCACCGATCCGCCATCGCCCGATTTCCGCATCAGCGGGATCGTGTGCTTCACCGTCAGGAACACGCCGTCGACATTGATCGCCATCTGCCGGCGCCAATCCGCCAGCGTCATGTCCAGCGCCGGCCCCATGATGCCGATCCCGGCATTGGCCACCACGATGTCCAGCCGCCCGAAGCGGGTGTCGGTTTCCGCCGCAACGGCCTTCCAGCCTTCCTCGTCGGTCACGTCGTGATGGATGTAGACACCGCCGATCTCGTTCGCCAGCGCCTGGCCCGCGGCGTCATCGAGGTCGGTGATCACGACCCTGGCACCCTCCCGTGCCAGCACCCGCGCGGTGGCCGCGCCAATCCCCGATGCCGCGCCCGTAATCAGCGCAACCTTGCCGTCGACCTGCCCCATGATCCGCTTCCTCATTCATTTCGCGATGATCGCAACGCCGGCATTGGACCCCGCCCCGGCCGTTGCCGCAAGCCGGCGGGACATGGCGCGGACGGGGCGTGTGCTGCCCTGGCGGCGCGGGAGAACACCGCCATGCGAACGGAAAATCCGCCCTGGTCACCGGCTCGCCGAGCGGTATCGGCTTCGGTAGGGCGCTGCGGGGCGCACGGCGGCACCATCGACGGCGCCTGGCTAGCGCATGATCACGCTGAGCGGAACCGTGGCAGCGTGCGAATCATGTGATGAAACAACGAGATAGCGCGCGCTGACCGTTTACGGTCAGCCGGAAAGCACTCTAGCCAGCCGCTGACGCGGCGAGCGGGTTCGGCGACGGGCGAGGGCCCAGGCGCGCGCGCAGCCAGCGCCGCGCCGGCCATTCGACGACAGTTGACACCATCCACGCCACCGCGACCGCCAGGATAATCGTCGCACCGATGGCCAGGTCGGGGACCAGGCCGGCATCCTCCAGCCAGGCGATCAGGGTGAAGCCGGCAGCCTGATGCACCAGGTACAGCGGATAGGAGACCCGGCCCAGCATCCGCATCGGCCCGATGGCCAGCACCGCGCCCGCCGGCGTGGCGGCGAACCAGACCAGCGCGGCAAGCCCCATCACCATCCCGCCATAGCCAAGCGCGGTGATCGGCACGAACGTCCAGAACGGGCCCATGAACCCGATTTCGACCGCGACGCCCAGCACCACCCAGGTCAGCCACGTCCCCTGCCTGGCATGCAGGCGCGACAGCATGACACCGATCACGAACAGATGCGCGAAGGATGCCGCGGTCAGTTGCATCAGCGGATTGATCGTCGCGTCCAGCCCCGCCAGGCGGATCGCCACCGCCACGCCAAGCCAGGCGGCGCACGGAATTTCCGGCGACCGACAGCCAAGGCCGAACACGCAGAACGCGGCCAGGGCGTAGAACACAAGCTCATACAGCAGCGACCAGTAGCTGCCGTCGATCATGTGCGCGCCGAACAGCTCCGGCATCATCGTCAGGTTCGCCACCAGCCCGCCCGGAGTCGCCCCTGCCGCTTGTGTCACCACAAGTGTGAATACCAGACAGGCCAGGAACGCCGGGTACAGGCGCGCGAGGCGGGACACGGCGAAGGCGCCCAGCGTGTCGGTGCGGGTCAGGGTCATGGTGATGACGAAGCCGCTGATGATGAAGAACAGCTCCACCCCGAAATTGCCGCGCGTGAACACGATCGACGGGCCGGGCGCGGGGTGGCCGATGCCGCCATGCCCGAACCAGGCGGTATAGTGGTACAGCATCACCGCCACCGCGGCGATGCCGCGCAGCGCGTCCAGCCCCTCCAGCCGCGTGTCGTGTGTTGCTGCCATGCCCGGATGATCCTGCCGGGGGGCTGGTTTCAACGTGGTATCGACGGGGATCAGGCCGACCGGCGCGCCCGCAGTGCGGCAGCCAGCGTGCCGTCGTCCAGCACATCCAGCGCGCCACCCATCGGCACGCCCTGCGCGACGCGGGTGACGCTGACGCCCAGCGGGCGCAGCCGCTCGGTCAGCCAGTGCGCGGTCGTCGCGCCATCCACCGTCGCGCCCAGCGCGAGGATCACCTCGCTGACCCCGCCCTCGGCGACGTGGCTCAGCAGCGCGGCGACGTTCAGATCCTCGGGCCCGATGCCGGACAGGGCCGAGAGTGTCCCGCCCAGCACGTGGTACAGGCCGCGATGGACATGGGCGCGTTCCAGCGCCCACAGGTCGCCCACGCCCTCGACCACGCAGATCACCGACCGGTCGCGGCCGGGGTCGGCGCAGATCGAGCAGGGGTCGCGGCTGTCCAGATTGCCGCAATCGGCGCAGGGCTTCACCACGCGCGCCGCCTCGGCCAGGGCGCTGGCCAGCGGCAGCATCCGTGCCTGCGGCTGCTGCAGCAGCTTCAGCGCCGCGCGGCGCGCACTGCGCGGTCCCATGCCCGGCAGGCGCGCGAGCAGCGCAATCAGATGCTCGACCTCGGGGCCGCCCATGTCAGCGGAACAGCCGGCCCGGGCCCATCAGAACGGCAGTTTCATGCCCGGCGGCAGGTTCAGCCCGCCGGTCACCTTCTGCATCTCCTCGGCCGCCACGGCCTCGATCCGGGTCTTGGCGTCGCGATGCGCGGCCAGGATCAGATCCTCCAGCATCTCGGTGTCG
The DNA here is from genome assembly GCA_964478525.1 of uncultured Bifidobacterium sp. Taxonomy (GTDB): domain Bacteria; phylum Pseudomonadota; class Alphaproteobacteria; order Acetobacterales; family Acetobacteraceae; genus Rhodopila. The sequence goes on along the minus strand of CAYZKM010000243.1, from coordinate 1,705 downwards.
GCGGGGTCGACGATCTTGGGGTCGATCCTGATCCCGCGCAGATCGCCCTTGCCGTTCATGGTGACGCGCACCATGCCGGCACCCGCCTCGCCGACGATTTCCATCGTCTGCAGGCGGGACTGCATCTCCTCCATCTTGGATTGCATCTGCTGGGCCTGCTTCATCAGGCCGGCCAGGTTCTTCATGCGTCAGACTCCCAGGGAGAAGCGTCGTCATCGAGAAATTCGGCATCCGGCGGGGCGAAATCCGGCATGTCCGGGGCGGTGTCGTCGATGGCCGTGGCCATCGGCAGGCCATAGGTGTCGGTGGTGGCGTCGTGCACCGCATCGATCCGCGCGCCGGGGAAGGCATCCATGATCGCGCGCACCAGCGGATGTTCGGCCGCGGCCGAGCGTCGCGCCTGGTCGGCGGCGTTGCCCTGCTCGGCCAGGGTCGGTTCGCCGGCGGCGGTCGATATTGCGATGGTCCAGCGCGTGCCGGTCACCCCGGTCAGCAGGGCCGCCAGGCGCGACGACAGGTCGCGCGGCGCGTCGGGCGTGGGGCGGAGCTCGATCACCGGCGGGGCGAAGCGCACGATGTGGACCGAGTGCAGCAGATGGGCGTGCAGCATCGCCTCCCGCTGTTCGGCGACCAGGGCGGCGACGTCACGGAAACTGGACAGGCGCGGGGCCGGGGGGGCGGCTTCGGTGGCCAGCGCCATCGCCGCAGCGCTGTTGGCGACCGCGCGCGCGCCACCACCCGCCGGGGGCGGGGCAGGGGTGCCGGCACCGGGGCCGGCGGGGACGGCACCGCCGGCCATGATCCGCTTCATCAGCTCGCCCGGGCTGGGCATCTCGGCCACGTGGCACAGGCGGATCAGCACCATCTCGGCCGCCGCGCGCCGGTCGGGCGCGGTCTCGACCTCGCCCACGCCCTTCAGCAGCATCTGCCAGGCGCGGGCCAACGCCGGCACGCCCAGACGGTCCGCCAGCTCGGCGCCGCGGGTGCGTTCGGCTTCCGGCAGTTCCTGGCTGTCGCGCAGGGCCGGGATGGATTTCAGCCGGGTGACGGTGTGCAGCAGCTCCAGCAGGTCCTGCAACAGCGTGCCGAGATCGGCGCCGCGTTCATAGGCGCGGTCGGTGATGGCAAGGGCGGCGGCGGGCTTGCCGCCCATCACCGCCTCCATCAGGTCGAACACCGCGTCGCGATCGGCGAGGCCCAGCATATCGGCGACCTGCGCGGCGGTGATCAGCCCCTCGGCCTGCGCGATCGCCTGGTCCAGCATCGACAGCCCGTCGCGCACCGATCCATCGGCGGCGCGGGCGATCTGTTCCAGCGCGGCGGGCTCGACCGCCATGCCTTCCCTGGCGGCGGTGGCGGCGAAATGGCGGTGCAGTTCCGCCACCCGCACCCGGCGCAGGTCGAAGCGCTGGCAGCGGGACAGGACGGTGATCGGCACCTTGCGCAGCTCGGTCGTGGCGAAGATGAACTTCACGTGCGGCGGCGGTTCCTCCAGCGTCTTCAGCAGCGCGTTGAACGCGTTGCGCGACAGCATGTGGACCTCGTCGATCACGAAGACCTTGGTGCGGGCCTGCATCGGGCGGAAGCGCGTGGCCTCGATGATCTCGCGCACATCCTCCACTCCGGTGCGGGAGGCGGCGTCCATCTCCACCACGTCGGGGTGGCGGTCGGCCAGGATGGCGGTGCAGTTGGGGCAGACCCCGCA
>CAYZKM010000242.1:0-7173 GCA_964478525.1 uncultured Bifidobacterium sp. | reverse complement strand
GTCAGCGCCGCCGCGACGGTGCGTTCGTCGTCGGGAGACAGCGCCAGAGTCTGGTCCAGGCGGGGAAAATCGGCAACCAGGGTGAAGGCGATCGGGCCGTGCCAGCCGATGCCGCAGCCGATGATCCCGCCGGGGCCGTCCAGGTGCACGATGGATGACAGGCCGGCCATATCCTCGAACAGCGTGGGCTGGCGCCGTTCCAGGATTGCCGGGGCGCTGCCGAACCGGGCGCGCAGGGCGGCTTCCTCGCCGCTGAAGCTTTCCGCGATCGCCCGCCCGCTGCCGGCGCGGTGTCCGCCGCGATCCAGGAACCTGGCGGGTGGCAGGTCGACCAGGCGGCTTTTGCCCTCCAGCGCGTACAGCCGTACCGCCTGTGCGGGGCCGATGAATTCCACGCGCGCCGGGTCCCCGCACAGCGGCCCGTCCACCGCGCCGCGCCGGCGTTCGATCACGCAGTCGAGGATCGTCCCGTCGGGGGCGAGCGTTTCCCGGATCAGCAGCAGGGCGACGCCGAGCCGTTCCGCGCCCGTCAGCCTGTGGCGCAGCAGCCACTGGTCGAACGCCCCTTCGCTGAGCGGGGCGGACTGGTCCTGCACCGTATAGGACCTGGTGCCGCGGCCCTGCGCGAGGCGGGTTTCGCGGAACACCACATGGCAGACGGGTGCGGGCAATTCGTCGCGCGATGTCATCCATCGCGTGGCGAGTTGTGAGCCGCTCCAGAGATCTGTCTTGCCTGCCGTGGCCATTCGTTGCGTGGTGTCCACCTTGCCGGTGAGGATTTTCCCAACCGTGTGATACCAGGAAAAGTTGCCAACTTTATTTCAGATGATCAAAGGCACGTTTTTTATACAAATCCTGGAAGCGGAATTTGTGCGGCACATTTCATAACATATCGTTCCTGCCTCTGTATTGCGGAATCATTGATTGTTTTCAATCCGAATATCACTGCGGGTCGACAATATATTACTTATTATTGCCTGCGTAGGGAAATTTTCGTCAAAAATCGTTAAATATGGCGCGGCCCGGGCTCGTGATGCCGAACACGTCATGGTAGTAATGTATCGCCGGTAATGTCCCAGGCCAAACGCGCCCCGGATGATGCACACCGGCGGTTGTGGCCGGCACCGGCCGACCGTTCCACCCGGCACGCTCGAAACCGTGCCCGCCAATCCCGCCCCGCAGCCATTCCGCGTTGATTCACGAACCGGATTGGCTGAAAACCCACCTCCCGTCCTGTTGGGTGACACACATGCGCGACCTGCTTCTGCACAACAGCCTGAACCGCCGGAAGGAGCGGTTCGCCCCGATCGAGCCCTCGCATGTGCGGATGTATGTGTGCGGACCCACGGTCTATGACCTCGCCCATCTCGGCAACGCCCGTCCCGTGGTCGTGTTCGACGTGCTGTCCCGCCTGCTGCGCCAGCTGTTCCCGCGCGTCACCTATGTCCGCAACATCACGGACATCGACGACAAGATCAACGCGCGGTCGAAGGAAAGCGGCGAACCCATCGGCGCCATCACCGCCCGCACCACCGCCGACTACCATGCCGACATGGCCGCCCTCGGCGCGGCGCCGCCGGACGAGGAACCGCGCGCCACCGGCCATGTGCGGGAGATGATCGCGATCATCGAGCGGCTGATCGCGTCCGGCCACGCCTACGAAGCGCAGGGCCATGTCCTGTTCGCGGTGCGCACCTATCCGCGCTATGGCCATCTGTCGGGCCGCAGCCCCGAGGAGCTGCTGGCCGGCGCCCGCATCGACGTCGCCCCCTACAAGCGCGACGCCGGCGATTTCGTGCTGTGGAAGCCGTCCTCGGACGACCTGCCCGGCTGGGAATCACCCTGGGGTCGTGGCCGGCCGGGCTGGCATATCGAGTGCTCCGCCATGTCCTGGCGCTATCTGGGCGAGAGCTTCGACATCCATGGCGGCGGATCGGACCTGATCTTTCCGCACCACGAGAACGAACTCGCCCAGAGCGTGTGCGCCTTCCCCGGCAGCCATTTCGCCCGCTACTGGATGCATAACGGCATGCTGCTGGTGAACGGGGAGAAGATGTCCAAAAGCCTGGGCAATTTCTTCACCGTCCGCGACGTGCTGGCCAAGGCGCCGGGCGAGGCGGTGCGCCTGCTGCTGCTGCGCGCCCATTATCGCGCCGCGCTGGACTTCACCGATGCCGCCCTGGCCGAGACGCGCCGCGATGTCGACCGGTTCTATCGCGCGCTGGAACGCTATCCCGACCTGCCCGCCGCCGATCCGCCCGGCGCGGTGCTGGATGCGCTGTGCGACGACCTGAACACGCCGATGGCCCTGGCCGCCATGCACGCCCTGGCCGACGCCGCCCTGGCCGGCGATATCGACGCCGCGCGGGGCCTGAAGGCCGCCGGCGGGCTGATCGGCATCCTGCAGGGCGACCCCGGCGCCTGGTTCCGCGGCGAGGGCGATGATGGCGCCGAGGTGGAGGCCGCGATCGCCGAGCGGATCGCGGCGCGCAAGGCGAGGGATTTCGGACGGGCGGATGCGATCCGCGCCGATCTGCTGGCCCGGGGGATCGTGCTGGAGGACGGGCCGGCCGGCACCACCTGGCGGCGGGCCGGCTGAGATGGCCCGCGGGATCGGGGCGGCCAGCCTTCTACTCCTTGGGGCCGTGGTTTCCGGCGTCGGGGCCGCGGCCCAGACGCTGCCGGGCGGGCTGTCCGCGGCCGATGCGCTGGCGCTGTACCAGACCCTGACGCCGCAGCAGAAGCAGATGCTGGCCGCCGGGGCGCTGCGCGGGAAGGACGCGATCTCGCCGGCCGACGCGTTCGCCTGGTACCAGTCCATGACCCCGCAGCAGAAGCAGCAGGCGCGGGAGATGGCGCAGCAGCAGCTGGCCGCCAATCCCGGGCTGAAAGAGCAGGCGAAGGCCTGGTACAAGGCTTGGCGTGGCCAATGATTGGGCGCGGCCAATGATTGGGCGTGGCCAATGACCGGGCGTGACGGCGGGGCCGACCTGCGCCCGATCGGCAACGCGCCGGTCGTGATCCTGGTGCGCCCGCAACTGGCCGACAATATCGGCGCGGTCGCCCGGGCGATGGCCAATGGCGGGCTGTTCCACCTGCGCCTGGTCGCCCCGCGCGACGGCTGGCCGCAGGAGAAGGCGTGGCGCAACGCCTCGGGCGCCGATCGCATCCTGGATACGCTGACCCTGCACGACACCGTCGCCGGCGCGGTGGCCGACCTGCACCATGTCTTCGCCACCTGTCCACGCCCGCGCCACATCATCAAGCCGGTGCTGACCGCCCGCGGTGCCGCCATCGAGCTGCGCGCCATCTGCGGGCGCGACCTGCGCGCCGGCCTGCTGTTCGGCCCCGAGCGTGCCGGGCTGGACAATGACGACATGGCCGCCGCCGACGCGCTGGTGCGCTATCCGCTCAATCCCGCCTTCATGTCGCTGAACCTGGCGCAGGCGGTGATGGTGATGGCCTATGAATGGTGGACCGCCGATGATGCCACCGTCCCGCGGGCGCTGATGACCAATGAAACCGAGGTCGCGACCAAGGGCCAGCTCGACAATTTCCTGGCCCATCTGACCGACCAGCTGGACGCCTGCGGCTTCCTGCGCAACCTGCCCAAGCGGCCGGGCATGGTCCGCAACATCCGCCACTTCTTCCAGCGCGGCGAGGTGACGCAGCAGGAATTGCGCACCCTGCACGGCATCGTGACCGAGCTTGCCATCGGGCGGCGGCAGCGCGGGCGGATGGAAACCGAAGACTGATTGACGCCGTCCCGTAACGGTTGGACGATCCGGCGATGGAAGAGATTTTTCTCGGCCTGATCGTCATCCTTGGCGTGATCGGCGGCTGGATCCTGGGCGTTGTCGGCTTCTTCTCGGCCAGGCGTGCCCTGCGCGAAACCGCAACCCTGCGCCGCCAGCTCGCCGCCTTCGGCGCCGTCCCGCCCGACATGCGGTTCGATCCGACCCCGCACGGGCCGATCCCGCAATCCGGGCCGGTGCCGCCGCCATGGGCCCGCCCGCCCGCGGACGCGCCCGAGGAACCACCCCAGGCACCACCCGAGGAACCACCCGAGGAACCGGCCGCCGCCCCGCCGCCGCCCATCGAGGACCCCATCCCCGAACCCGCCGCCGCCCCACCATCCGCTGCGCCACCCCGGCCGCCGCGCGACCTCGAAGCCCTGCTGACCATGCGATGGGGCATCTGGCTGGGGGCCGCGGCCCTGCTGATGGCCGGCGTCTTCCTCATCCGCTACGCCGTCGAGCAGGAGATGCTCGGCCCCCCCGTCCGCTGCGCCCTCGCGTTCCTGCTGGGCGGGGTGCTGATCGCGGCGGCCGAATGGATGCGCCGCCACGACCTGCCGGTCCCCGGACTGCCCGCCGACCAGGCCCAGCCCGCGCTGGCCGCCGGCGGGGTCGCGGTGCTGTTCGGCGCCGCCTATGGCACCGGGCCGCTGTACCAGCTTGTACCCACGCTGGCCGGCTTCATCCTGCTGGCCGCCGCATCCCTGTCCGGCCTGGCATTGTCGCTGCGCTTCGGCCAGCTGGTCGCCGCCGTCGGCGTGGCGGGCTCGTTCGTCGCGCCGGCCCTGATCGAGACGCAGTCTCCGTCCCTGCCCGGGCTGTTCGCCTACCTGCTGTTCGTGACCGCCGCGGCGCTGGCGGTGGTGCGCACCACGGCCTGGATCTGGCTGGGCTGGGCAACCACCGTCGCCGGCGCGGCCTGGGTGGTGATCGCCGCCGCGACCGCGCCCGGGATCGACGACTGGGCGGCGGCGCTGTTCGTGCCGGCCTCGGCGCTGCTGTATCTGCTGCTGCTGCCCCCCGCCGCGCTGGACCATGCGATCGGACGCCGGCTGATCTGGGTGCCGACCGCCGCGCTGGGCCTGGCGGGGCTGCTGCTGACCCTGGCGCACCCGGCCGATGCCACCCGCGCGGGGCTGCTGCTGCTGGGTCCGCTGACGATCTGGAAAGCGGCGGCCGAACCCCGCCTGCGCCGCCTGCCCTGGCTGGGGGCGTTCTTCTACCTGATGGTCCTGGCCGGCTGGGCGGTGCACGTGCCGATGCAGCCCGACCCCGCGCTGCAATTCGGCCCGGTGGTGGACCAGCAGGTGCAGTGGATGCTGGGCATCGCCGCGCTGATGGCCGGCATTTTCGCCGCCGCCGGGCTGGCGATGCAGACGCGCGCGCCGCTGCCGCTGGCCTGGGCCACGCTGCCCGCCGCGGTGCCGGTGCTGGCCCTGGCGATCAGCTATGCGCGGGTGGCGATGTTCCAGACCCGGGCCGACTGGGCGATCATCGCCTTCCTGCTGGGCGCCGGGCTGATCGGCACCACCGGGTTCTCGATGCGCGGCACCCGGCCCGATGCCCGGCAGGTGGCCGGGACCCATGCCGCCGGCGCGGTCGCCGCCCTGGCGCTGGGCTGCGGGATGCTGCTGTCGGACCAGTGGCTGACCCTGGCGGTGGCGCTGTTCCTGCCCGCGCTGGCCTGGATCGAGGCCAAGGCCGACCTGCCGCCGCTGCGCCAGGTGGCCATCGCCGTCGCCGCCTTCGTGCTGATCCGGCTGCTGGGCAACTGGTATGTCCTGGACTATGCCTATGGCGGCACGCCGATCCTGAACGGGCTGCTGCCCACCTATGGCGTCGCCGCGGCCGCCTTCGCCGCCGCCGCCGTGCTGTTCCGCCGCCGCGGCGACGATGCGACGGTCGGCATCCTGGAAGCCGGCGCCGTCGCCTTCGCCACGGTGCTGGTCGCGCTGGAGATCCGCCATTTCAGCGCCGACGGCCAGTTCCGCCGCCCGTACTTCACCTTCGGCGAGGCCGCGCTGCACGTCTCCTCCATGGCCATCATGGCCAGCGCGACGATGCGGATCGCCACCCGCCTCGGCCGGATCGTGCTGGGATATGCCTGGCGCATCCAGGGCGCCATCGCGCTGGCCGGCGCGCTGGGGCTGGTGCTGGTCAATCCGTTCTTCACCGGCCAGCGCGTCGGGGAATGGCCGCTGCTGGACTGGCTGGCGGTGGCCTACCTGCTGCCGGCGGGGCTGGCGCTGGCCGCCGCCACCCATCCGGCGACCGGACAGCCGCCCGGCCTGCGCCGGCTGCTGCGCGCCTACGCCCTGGTCGCGGTCTTCCTCTGGATCACGCTGGAGATCCGCCATCTGTTCCATGGCAGCCGCATCGACTTCATGCGCGATGTCGAAGGCGCAGAGCTGTGGGCCTGGTCCGGTGCATGGCTGGTCTATGGCGGCGCGCTGCTGGTCCTGGGCCTGGTCCGGCGGAACCGCGCCATCCGTCTGGCCGCGCTGGCGATCATCGGCCTGGCCACCGCCAAGGTGTTCCTGATCGACATGGGAGAACTGACCGGCCTGTGGCGCGTGCTGTCGTTCCTGGGCCTGGGCCTGGCGCTGATCGGGTTCGGCGCGCTGTATCGCCGCCTGGCCGCCGCACCGGCCGCGCCCTCCTCGGACACCGCCTCGGACACCGCCCCGGATACCGCCCCGCCGGCATAGCTTGACCGGGACCGGCCAACTCCCGACCATGGGAACGGTATCGTTGGCACGTCGCCAACCAAGGGAGGAACCGACCGATGGATCTCGGACTCAAGGGCAAGAAGGCAATCGTATGCGCCGCCAGCAAGGGGCTGGGACGCGCCTGCGCGACGTCACTGGCGCGCGAGGGCGTGGACCTGGTGATCACCGCCCGCACCGCGGCAGACCTGGAACGGACGGCGGATGAAATCCGCAAGGAAACCGGCGTGTCGGTGACCGCGGTGCCCGGCGACATCTCCACCGAGGAAGGCCGAGCCGCCGCCCTGGCCGCGTGCCCGGCCCCCGATATCCTGGTGAACAATGCCGGTGGCCCGCCGCATGGCGATTTCCGCGAGTGGACGCGCGAGGACTGGATCAAGGCGGTCGATCAGAACATGCTGGCCCCGATCTTCCTGATCAAGGCGGTGGTCGACGGCATGTGCGAGCGCAAGTTCGGCCGCATCGTCAACATCACCTCGGCGTCGGTGAAATCCCCGATCCCGAACCTGGGCATGAGCAACGGCGCCCGCGCCGGCCTGACCGGCTTCGTCGCCGGGCTCGCCCGCCAGGTCGCCCGGCACAACGTGGTGATCAACAACATCCTGCCCGGCCCGTTCCTGACCGACCGCCTGCGCAGCGGCGCGCTGGCG
>CAYZKM010000241.1:0-7185 GCA_964478525.1 uncultured Bifidobacterium sp. | reverse complement strand
ATGATGCCCGCGCGCTGCGCTTCCACCACCTCGTTCAGCAGGAACTGCTTCTCCTGGCCCATGATCCCGTGCGCCCTGCCGTGATAGCAATGGGTGACGATGTCGCCGGGCTTCATGTGCTCGATCAGCGCGGGCAGCGGGATCGGGCTGTCGGTGATATGCATCATCATCGGCACGCCGCCCGCCATGTCGGCGGTCTTGCGGGCCAGCTTCACCGGCGCGTTGGAATATTCCCACACCAGGTTCGGCCCGAAGCGCAGCTTGACGCCGATCGCGAGGTCGGGGTTCTCGGTGATCGTGCGGGCGCAGCCCTCGGGATCGGCATAGGGGAAATGCATCAGCTCCCCGCCGCGGGAGGTGCCGGTGATCCCGATTGCCGACAGGTTGACGAAGGCCCGCACGCGGGTGCGGACATCGTGGTCCAGCACGGTGCGCAGGCCGGCGAAGTTCGACGATCCGGCGCTGCCGGCATCGCACAGCGTGGTGACGCCGCTGCGGCTGCAGCAGGCATCCGTGTGGATACCCATGTCATGACCGTTGACGAAGACATGCGCATGCATGTCGACGAGGCCGGGGGTCACCAAAAACCCCTTGGCGCTGATGGTCCGCCGCGCCTGTGCCCCGGCCAGGGACGGCGCCACGGCGGCGATCTTCCCCCCGGCGATGCCGATATCCATGATGCCGCGCAGCTCGGCGCTGGGGTCGACGACCTCGCCCCCGGTCAGCACCAGATCGTATGTCATCAGCGTTCTCCCCGCTTCGCCCTCTCTCACAATCCCTGCCGGACGCGGGGGAACACCTCCCGCGCCAGCATGTCGATGGTTTCCAGGGCCAGGGTTTCCGGCATGCCGGCCCATTCGGTGCTCATGACCAGGTGGTTCACGCCCAGCCGGCGATGGATCGCCAGCATCTGTTCGGCGACCTCGTCCGGCGAGCCGATGATGAACCGGTCCTTCGCCAGGGCGGTGAATTCCTGGCCCAGGCCGCGATCGTCATCGGGCATGTCCTGGCCCCATTGGTGATAGGCGGCGTATTTCGCGCCGAGATACGGCGCGCACAGGCGGAACGCCTCCTCTCGCGTCTTCGCCACGAACACCTCGCGGCGCATCGGCAGCTCGTTGGGCATCGGCTTGCCGGCGGCGTCCAGGGCGCGCCGGTACAGGTCCATCTGGCGTTGCAGCGCGGGGATTTCCACGGCCGGGCCGATATACCAGCAATCGCCAAGCCGAGCGGCGCGCTCGATGGCGGGGTCTGCGTTGGCGCCGACCCAGATGGGCGGATGCGGCTTCTGCAGCGGCTTGGGCAGGCAGGATGCGTCGTCCAGCTCGAAATATGGCGTCTTCATGCGGACCTTCTCCTCGGTCCACAGGCGGCGAATGGCGGTCAGGTTGGCCTCGAACCGCTTGACGCGCTGGGCGCGCGGCACGCCGAACGCCTTGAACTCGACGTCGCGATAGCCGAGGCCGACGCCCAGGATGATCCGGCCGTCGGTGATGACGTCCAGCGTGGCGAATTCCTCGGCCACGTGCAGCGGCGACAGCAGCGGCAGCAGCAGCACGCCGGCGTTCAGCCGCATGCCCGGCGCCTCGGCCGCGAAGCGCGCCAGCATCGGCACGAGCTGCAGCGCCTGGAACGGATGCGCGCTGTAATGCGCGGTCTTGGTCACCGAATCGAAGCCCAGCCGCGACGCGGCGCGCACGAAGGCCAGGGTTTCCTGGAAGCGGCGGGCGATGTCCTCATGCGCCTCGGCCTGGCCGCGCACAACCAGCCCGAACTGAAACTGCCTTGCCATGGCGGCCTGCCTCCCTGCCTGTGTCGGGACAAGCCAGCACCATGCGGGGCCGGCTGTAAAGGCCGCGCCGTCCTGGATTTCGCCGCCGGGGCTGGGCATAATGCGGCTGCAAACAGAAGTTGCCCGCGGCGGCAACCGGTTCACCACCGGGAAGGTTCAAGGAGACGACGATGATCAGACGACGCGGAATGCTGCTGGGCGCGGCGGCACTGGGTTTGGCGCGCCCGGCCATCGCGCGGCCCGATAACGAGCTGAAGCTGGTGCCGCAGGCCACGCTGAACAGCGTCGATCCGATCTGGAGCACCTCGCAGGTGTCGCGCAACCTCGGCTTCATGATCTTCGAGCCGCTGTATGGCCGCGACGCCAACGGCGTGCCGCAGAAGCAGATGATCGAGGCCGATTCGATCGAGGATAACGGCCTGCGCTGGAAGATGCGCCTGCGCCCGGACCTGTACTGGCACGACGGCGCGCCGGTGCTGGCGCGGGACTGCGTGGCGTCGTTGCGGCGGTGGATGAAGCGGGACCCGGTGGGCGTGACGCTGTCGCGGCGGATGGATGCGCTGGAGGCAATCGACGACCGCACGATCGAATGGCGGCTGTCGCGTCCGTTCCCGCATCTGCGCGGGCTGCTGTCGAAAGTGGTGCAGCCGGTGATGATGATGCCGGAACGGGTGGCGATGACCGATCCGTTCAAGCAGATCACCGAGGTCGTGGGCAGCGGCCCGTTCCGCTGGGTGCCCGACGAATATGTGATCGCCTCCAACGCCGCCTTCGCCCGGTTCGACAAGTATGTCCCGCGCGACGAACCGCCCAGCTATATGGCGGGCGGGCACAAGGTGATGCTGGACCGGGTCGTGTGGAAGATGATCCCCGATGCCGGCACCGCCACCAATGCGCTGGTGACCGGCGAGGTCGACTGGGTCGAGATCCCGCTGCCCGACCTGCTGGCGCTGCTGCGCCAGACCAAGAAAGTGCGCACCGGCGTGCTGGACAAGTCGGGCCAGATCATGTTCCTGCGGCCGAACCATCGCATCGCGCCCACCGGCCTGGTGGAGGTGCGGCGCGCGATGCAGGCGGCGCTGAACCAGCAGGAAGTCGTCAGCGCGGTGATGGGCTCGGATCCGGAAAACGGCATTGCCGGCGTGGGTTTCCTCGCCACCGGCAAGAAAGAGGTCGACGAGGCCGGGCTGGCGGCGGTCCGCCGTCAATACACCAAGGCACAGCTGAAGGAGATGGTCGCGAAGTCGGGCTATGCCAACGAGAAGCTGGTGCTGCTGCACGCGACCGACCACATCTTCTTCAACCCGATGGGATCCGTCGTCGGGCAGATGCTGACCGATGCCGGCTTCACCGTCGACGACCAGGCGATGGACTGGGCGACGGTGCAGACAAGGCGCACCAGTCGCGAACCGCTGGACAAGGGCGGATGGTCGATGTTCCCCTCGGTGGTGGCGGTGACGGAATATCGCGACATGCTGCTGACCGGGTTCATGCGCGGCACCGCCAAGGAGAACTGGTTCGGCTGGCCCGAGGACCCCAGGCTGGAACAGCTGTATGCCGAGTGGCTGGAAGTTTCCGACCCGGCCGAACAGACGCGGCTGGAGCGGGAATACGAGATCCAGGGCATGACGACTTTGCCGTTCATTCCGCTGGGCCGGTTCCGCCAGACCTCGGCCTGGCGCGACAGCTTGAACGGGCTGCTGGATGGGCCGTCGGTGGTGTTCTGGAACGTCACCAAAAGCGGCTGAGGGCGGCGCGCTTCCGGTTTCGCCGATAGCGTGGCAGCGTTCTTCCCTGACAACCAGAACCAGGAGGAACCGCCATGAGACTGGCAGGCAAGGTCGCGATCATTTCGGGTGCGGCATCGGGCATGGGTGCCGCGACCGCGCGCCTGTTCGTGCAGGAAGGGGCCAAGGTCGTCATCGGCGACCTGCTGGAGCACGAAGGCGGGATGCTGGCGCAACAGCTTGGTGCCGCCGCGCTGTATCACCGGCTGGATGTCACGAACGAGGAGAGCTGGGCCGCCACCGTCGCCGCCACGCGCGCGCGGTTCGGCAAGCTGGACGTGCTGGTGAACAATGCCGGCGTTTCCGGCAGCGCCGAACAGGATCTCTACAGCTCGGACGCGTGGCACCGGATCATGGAGATCAACGCCACCGGCACGTTCTATGGCATGAAGCACGCCGTGCCGGCGATGCAGGCCAATGGCGGCGGGTCGATCGTGAACCTGTCCTCGGTCGCCGGGATCATCGGCAGCATGGGCATCCACATGGCCTATAACGCGTCGAAGGCGGCGGTGCGGCTGATGACCAAGTCGGTCGCGGTGCAGCATGCGCTGGAGGGGATCCGGGCGAATTCCGTGCATCCCGGGATGATGCCGGCGATGCGGACCTCGGGGCGGACGGCCGATCCGGCGACGCGGGAGAAGCGGCTGAGCGTGGTGCCGATGCGGCGGGCGGGCAAGGTGGACGAGGTCGCCTATGCCGTGGTGTTCCTGGCGTCCGACGAATCGTCATACATCACGGGATCGGAGATCCATGTCGACGGCGGGGCGATCGCGATCTGACAGGGGCCGCTGGTGGCGGGCCCGGGTGGCGGGTGTGGGCCCGCCACCGTTGGGAAGTGCTGTCGGGCGATGCGGTCAGGTCTTCTCCACGTTCCAGAACACCACCGCCGGGCCGCGCAGTTGGCCCTTGACGTTGTTACGCCAGGCGCTGGCGGGGATGTACTGCCCGGTCGGGATGAACGGCACGAACGCAAAGCATTCCAGCTGGATCTGCTCGGCCAGCTTCTTCCTCTCGCCCGGGTCGGACGTGTCCATCCACGCCTCGCGCAGCGCTTCCAGCTTCGGATTCTCGGGCCAGCCGACCCAGGCATCCTTGCCGTTGGTGCGGAACCCGCCGCCCATCACGGGATCGGGATAATCCACCGGCGGGAAGCCCGACGGGAACAGCGACCATCCCCCTTTGTCCAGCGGCTCCTTGCTGTAGCGGCGCTGCGTCACCGTGCCCCAGTCGGTGGTCTGGATCTCGATGTTCAGGCCGACATTCTTGAAGGCCTCCTCGGTGATCTGGCAGACCGCGTTGTATGGCGCGGGATCGGTCGGGTGCATGAAGGCGATCTTCTCGCCGTTGTAGCCGCCATCCTTCAGCATCTTGCGGATCGCCTCGGGGCTGGGACGGTTGCGCACCTGCTCCATGCCGGCCTCGCTCGCGCTGATCGAGCCCGGCGTGAAGAAGCCCATCGGCGCATTCCAGCCATCCCGCTCCTCACCCATCACTGCCGTCATCGCGTCCGCCTGGTCGAACGCCAGCAGCATCGCGCGCCGCACCGCGACGTTGCGGGTCGGGCCCTGGATGAAGTTCGGCCGCAGCACCAGCATCACGCCATGCGTGTCCAGCCGCCCGACGGTCACGCCCGGTGCCTTGCGCAGCATCGGCAGCAGGTCCGGCAGCGGCATCTCCACCCAATCGACCTCGCCGGTCATCAGCGCGTTCGCCGCGGTGGCGGGGTCGGGTATGACGCGCCATTCGACGCGATCCACCTTCACGTGATAGCCGCCCCAGCCATACTCCACCGGCTCGGGCCTTGGCACATACCGGTCGAACTTCGCCATCACCGCCCGGCTGCCCGCCACGAATTCATTGGCGACCCAGCGGAACGGGCCGCTGCCGATGGCCTCGGGCGCCTGCTTGTGCGGATCGGCGGCCATGCGCTCGGGCATGATCGCGCAGGTCGGCTGGGTCTTGGCCAGGGCGTTCGGCAGGAACGGGAAGGGCTTGTTGAAGCGCCAGACCATGGTGCGGTCGTCCACCGCTTCCAGCGAGTCGAGCCGGGCGCTGATGGTCGGACCGATCGAATCGCGCACCAGCCAGCGCTTGACGGACGCGACGCAGTCCCGCGCCAGCACCGGCGTGCCGTCATGGAACCACTGGTCCGGACGCAGCTTCATGGTCCAGCGCTTGCCGTCATCCTCGACCACATGACCCTCGATCATGTGCGGGTGCGGGTTCAGCGCGATGTCGCGGGTATACAGCGTTTCATACAGCATCAGGCCCAGGGTCCGGGTGGCCTGCGCGGTGTTGTAGACAGGGTCCCAGCTGGGCGGGTTGGTGGTGGGCACGAACACCAGGGTCTTGGCGCGGCCGCCGACCGCGGGCTGGGCCAGGGCGGGACGCGACGCCAGCGCGGCGGCGCCGGCGATGAAGTGACGGCGTTGCATGGTATCTCCGGACATTGCCTCTCCAGCGGCTGAGGCGCTGGCTGCCCTATCCTACCGCATCCCAGGGGCGATCGTCTTCCCCGCGTTGTGGTGCGCGGCCGGCCCGAGGCACTGATCGACTTCCTGGAGCATGATCCCGCTGAGCGGAACCGTGGCAGCGGGTGAATCATGCGATCAAACAACGAAATAGCGCGCGCTGACCGCGCACGGCCCGCCGGAAAGCGCACTAGCCATCCGCACGGCCCGCCGGTAAACACCGGCCATGAGCACCGGCGCGCCATTCTGGAAAGCCAAGCGGCTGGACGAGTTGAGCCCGCAGGAGTGGGAGTCGCTGTGCGACGGGTGCGGGCGCTGCTGCCTGCACAAGCTGCGCTACGAGGACACCAACGCCCTGGCCCATACCAATGTCGCCTGCCGGCTGCTGAACCTCGAAACCTGCCAATGCTCGGATTATGCCCGCCGCCAGCGCAAGGTGCCGGACTGCGTCAGCCTGACGCCCGCGGACGTGCGCAGCATCGACTGGCTGCCGCCCAGCTGCGCCTATCGCCTGGTGGCCGACGGAAAAGACCTGGAATGGTGGCACCCGCTGGTCTCGGGCGATCCGGACACCGTGCACAGCGCCGGCGTCTCGGTGCGCGGGCGCGCGATCAGCGAGCGGAAGGCGGGCATGCTGGAACACCACATCGTCGAATGGCCGGGCCAGAAGCCCCGGACGCGACGGCCGAAGAAGGAGACCGGGACATGATGAAGAACGCGCTTTATGGCGGGGTGAACGCCGCCGTGCTGACGGCGATGAACCAGGACCTGTCGATCGACCTCGATCGCATGGCCGCGCATTGCCGCTGGCTGCTCGCCAATGGCTGCAACGGGCTCGGCCTGCTGGGCACCACCGGCGAGGCCGCGAGCCTGGGGATCCAGGAACGGATGGCGGTGCTGGAGGGTCTGGTCGCGCGTGGCATCCCGCCGGCGCGAATGATGCCCGGCACCGGGACGCCATCGCTGACCGACACCGTGCTGCTGACCCGCCATGCCGAGAAGATGGGCTGCCCCGGCGCGCTGCTGCTGCCGCCGTTCTATTACAAGAACCCCTCGGATGACGGGCTGCTGGCCTATTTCAACGAGGTCGTGCAGCGCGTCGGCGGCGACATCCGGCTGTACCTCTACAATTTCC
>CAYZKM010000240.1:0-7244 GCA_964478525.1 uncultured Bifidobacterium sp. | reverse complement strand
TGCCGTCGTCGAGGCCAAAGCGCTTCATGAGAATGATTCTGTCTCTGGGCCTTAGTCCCTTGAGCGCGCGACGCAGGTACAATCCCAGGTCGCGAGCCACCACAATGTCCTCGGGTCCGGGAGTTTCGGCTGCTATTGCATCCACAATGGTACCGGACCCCTTGTCGTCGTCCTTTGGCGTATCAAGGGAGATCACTCCGATGCGCGAAACTGCAAGCAACCGTGCGACGTTCTCTGGTTTCCAATCGAGCTCGTCCGCCAGGTCCTGTATGGACGGGTGGGAGCCATTGGCTTGTGTGAGCCTGCGTTCGGCCCGGCGCAGCTTTACGACCTTCTCTGTGACATGCACTGGCAGCCGAATGGTAGGCCCTCGATCGACGATCGATCTGGTGATCGCTTGCCGCACCCACCACGTAGCATATGTCGAGAACTTGTAGCCTTTCGTATGATCGAACAGCTCAACGGCCCGCATCAGGCCGATCGTGCCTTCCTGCAGCAAGTCCGACACCGGAATTCCACTGATGCCGCCGTAGCGGCGAGCGATCCCATTGACCAAGCGTATGTTATGGAGAACGAACGAGATGCGTGCTTCATCCCCCCGCTTCAATACTCGGTCCGTCTCCGGATTTGGTGTCACCCTTCCGGCCGAGATATCAGATTCGAGTTTCCGCGCGAGTTCGATGCGCCGCCCGAGATCTACCTCCTCGGCAGGTGATAAAATACTGTGGGACAAAGCGTGAGAAAAAATAGGACCGCTGACGCCAGTGGCTTCCCAAGCGCCGTTGGGACCTTGGTTCAACCTGCGGGAGACCAGTTCGGTCTCGGCAATATCGATACCGCGCTCGCTTAGAGATTGATAAACCACAAGACTCGCTGGGCCGTCCAGGTTGCGTTTGTCGATCAGACGCTCGACCTGGTCCAGCGACAGGTGACCACCCTGCCGTTCGTGATCGGACACAAGTGCGGCGACCGTGCGCTCGACCGCCTGCTGGGTTTCGTCGTCTAGACCGACCATTTGAGTGAGACCGTCCTGGAAGCGACATAATAGCAGAAATCGCTATTTTGTGAACGCGGATAGGAATGATGCCGCTCATGCTGAGAATCGCCGTATGATTGGATAATGGGCATCCCTCCTGCCTCTGACGCCTCTGTTCGTCGGCGCATGTCTCGCACGCTTCAGCGGGACAACCCGCGTGAACTCGCCCTTCGGTCGATTCTGCACCGGAGGGGGTTGCGATTTCGTGTCCATCGACGACTGATACCTGGGACACAGCGCCGCGCCGATATCGTCTTTCCCAGTGCTCGCTTCGTCATCTTCTTGGATGGTTGCTTCTGGCACGGGTGCCCGGTGCATGCGACGTGGCCCAAGCGCAACGGGGATTGGTGGCGAGCGAAGATCGAAGCCAACAGGCGACGGGACGCCGACACCGACGCGCGCTTGGTTGCGGCAGGCTGGTGCGTCGTCCGCGTGTGGGAACATGAAAGCCTTGATGTAGCTGCAGCCCGGATCGAAAGGGCCGTCCGCTCCGCGACCAGCGATGCTGTGACCACGAACCGCAGCGGACATAGGCACTCCTGGCTGATCACTGGATCCGACCCCGGCCCAGCGCAGCCGACGCCGGCAGCGCTACCCGAATAGCGGCTACGGCCTTCTTGAATGACCTCCCATCCACCGCTGTCCAACCTGCCCTCGACGAGTCGCTGCATCATCCTGCTGCCGACCTCGGGCTAAGGGGCGAACGAGGCGGACCACTCCGCATCAGCCGAAAAGCCCGAGTTGTATGCCAGGCAGGCCGGAACCTGGTCTCGGGTCTCCGTACTGGCGCCGCGATAAGCACACCCCGCGAGCTGCCGGCAATCGCCGTAGGTTCGGAATTTGCTCCATCAGCACCTGCTACGGCTCTGGCCCAGACGAATTCCGCCGGTAGCGTTGGACATCCATCGGCCGCTTGCCAACGAACCAGTCCGCCGACGGAAGCTCATCATGGGACGCGGCGATCAGCAGTTTGTCATCCGCGCCGGTGTCGAACGTGCAGTCGGCTTCCGCGTAGCCCGGGATATATGGCCTCACCGATCGGCATGCGGTGATCCGTGGCTGGCCGCGGCGGACTAGCTCGCCGGCCTGGTCCAAGAGGAGGAGCGTCCGTGCGCGCGCGCCATCGATAGCATGAAGGGCCCCTGCCCGTTCTTCGTGAAGGATGTAATTTCCGGCAACCGGATCGCGGACGGCGTAGCCGAGCCTGGGCAGGTAGTCCCAGCCGAAATCCGTCGTGCTTCCCCGGCCCTCGTCCCAGCCGAGCACAAGGTGCGCCGCAACCGGTTTGGCCGGCTCGCCTGCGAGGGGCAATTCTGTGATGTCCATGACCAAGACCGCGGCCGGCGACGGCCTGATGTGCTCCGCGGCTTTCAGCTCGGCCGCCCGTTCGTCATCCAGCTCGGTGAGCTTGAAGAACCGCCGGAGCGTTCCGACCGTCTGCCTCCTGCCGCCGATCAGGAGCGTAACAGTACGGCGGTCGAGGAGGAAGGTGTTGACGCCCATTGTGCTTCCTACGCGTGACGCGTTTCTAAGCGGGCCATGTCGCATCGGCCAACCGGATCGACGCATAGAAACGCCGGCACCTCGGGAGGCTGTCCGAGGGCGGCCGTGACGAGCGAGCTGATCGGCCGTTCGACGGGTGACAATACCGCTGCGCGCAGCGCCATCTCGACCCGAATATGCGGACGAAGACCGCGTCCTGTGCCGAAATTGCCAGGGTAAAGCAGTGCCGCCGCCGAAGGCTGCCGCCACCGAGGGCGGGCGCCGCTCCGCCGTGATTGAGGGCGGCCAGTACCGCGATCGCGCGCGTTACGTACCAGTCCTTTTCGATAAGGGCCGGATCGGAGCCGAGGCGCGCGGCCACGTCCTCAGCGAGGCGCGGGTCCAGCACGTTCATAGGTCAGCGGAAGGCCGTTGTAGGTAATCTGGCGGCGTACACGGCCGCGCACGCCAATGACACGCCCTGTCGGCACCTGCGTCGAGCGGCCATCGTTATAGGCTTGCTCAAGGCGTGTCGGCGCGGTCTCGACGCCAAGACGTCCAAGTGCTTCCGCCGCAAGATCGCGTATGCCTTTGACCGGCGTAGGCTTACCATCAATGGCGGATGGTCGCGCACGGGCGTATATGCCGTAGCCGACTTTTACCAACTGGCCTTTCCGGGTCAGCCCGCGCAAAGCGCGGCCGACTTGGTCGTAGCCACCGAGGTCACGAAAATCCTCGCGCAGGAACACGTCACCCCGCTTACGGGCGATACGCCGTGCGACGCGCTCCTCGAGGCTTTCAGGTGGTGGAATGATGTTTCCCATACTTGCCAACATACGACACTATATGGAAGAAATCCATAGCATTTTCAATTAACTAAACCAATGTCTTAGACCTCGCTGAGGGCGGCTTCCATAGATTCTCCGACCCTTCGGCAGCCGAGAGCAACCGGATGAATGGCGCCGCAAAATGTTCTGCGTTCGCACTCCCGACTCGGAGTACGCGATGCGATGAGCAGGACGGCTACCCGCGGCAAGACCACCCACCAGAACCAGATCACCGGCGAATATGGCGACGAGTTCGTGAAGACCCGCGTCCATGCGATGGGCTATCTCTACTCGCTCTACGGGCCGGTGGAAGCTGGCATCGACGGCATCATCTAGCGAGCCGGCGTCGTGTCACAGATCGAAATCCTCGATATCGACCGCTTCCGGAACGCGACGTGCGATGAAGAGGCCGACGATCTTCGTCGTCGGAAATGCGCGGCGCAGCAAATTGCGAGCGGCGATGTAGTGCGCGCCTGTAGTGAGGACGTCGTCGGTTATGGCGATGAGCTGGGGCGGCAGCGCAACCAAGCGCTGATCGAGTGCGTAGCGCGCCTCGATCTCGGCTGGCGTTGGCCGCTGTTCGTTGTCATGCGCAGCCTCTGTGCTAACGCCCTGTACGATCAGTTCGCGGATATCGGTTTGCTGGCCCGGCCATATCGTTCTCAGCATCTGCACCAAACGATCATCATAGAGAGGATCCGACTTCGCGCGCGAAGGCGGTATCGGTACAAATGTCAGCGTTGTGCGCGCACGGTCATTCAGCGCGGCGCGAAATGCGGCGGCAGCCTGCCCGATGGCACGCGCCTTATAAGGCCACTCGGGCCGCCCCTTGCGGTCCATGTGCTTCTTGAAATTGATGATGAGCTGGTTGGTGGCACTGAAGGCGTAGCCCCGGCGCGCGGTATACTCACCGAGAAAATAACATTCATCCTCGGCCGCAAGGTACCAATGATCTGATCGCGTCAGATCATCGATCTTAGTGAGGCGTTGGGGAAAGGTGCTGCCGGATGTCATCGTAATCCACAACGCGAATGGCGCCCTGCTCCGCAAAGCGCTGTGGCCAGGACAGCTTTTTGTTACGGAAGCAGCTATCCAGGATAAAGAGCTTGCGCTTCTGATGCAGCGCGGCGCGCGCCTGGATCAGCGTGCCGGAGGTTTCACTCGCTTCAACGATTATGGTCGCCTCCGTAAGCGCCGACATCGTTATGTTCCGTTCAGGGAAGAACAGGCGGTTCATTCGGAAGTCCTGCGACTCATACCGGCAGACCGGAACTTGGCTGATGACGAGGAACTCGCGAGCGATTTGCTGCTGCAGCTTTACGTTATCGCGCGGATAGGTGTGTGTAAGCGGTGTGCCGATTACCGCGATCGTGCGTCCGCCTTCCTCGATCGCCGTCTGGTGTGCCGCGGTATCAACGCCTGCGGCGAGGCCGGAAACGATCGTGTAATCGTCTTTGACGAGCGAGCGCACCAACCGCCGGGTGCGTGCCAGACCTTCCTGGGTTGCCTTCCGTGCCCCCACAACCGCGACAGACCGGGAGGCCGCCAGATCCCACCACCCCTGGTAATAAAGGAGCTCCACCGGATGCGCCGCATCGCGAAGCTTTTCCGGATACTCGCCGGCGCCGTGCACGCGTACGCCAAATCGACCGATGTCCGCCGCACGGAATCTGCGCTGAACGGTATCCGCGCACTCTTGTGCTTTTGCAGCGGAGACGAAATCGGACGGCACGGCGCCAGGTTGCGCCGCGAACTTTTCCGACAAGGTCTTGAAGCTCGCCTTGGGCTCAGTCCAGAGGGCTTCGTAGGCGCCAAGTTCGCGGAGGGGTGATACCGCGCGGCTGGCGAAATCGCCACTTTCGAGAGCTAGCTGCATGACGATCCCCCTTCCCTGCCCGGATTCCTCTCCTTGGCTATCTTTACGCGAGGCAGGAACATAACACGAACAATGGCGTGCTGGAAGCGGAAATCGATATTGATGGGGCGGCAGGACAGGACGCCCATCACCGGCGCTCCATGATCAATTCGTGGCCCTGATGCCGTATCTTCCGGGTGATCCGGCTGTTCGCCACCCGGACTGCCGGATTGACGGGGACCTGCGTGGACGTACC
Source organism: uncultured Bifidobacterium sp. (assembly GCA_964478525.1). Classification (GTDB taxonomy): domain Bacteria; phylum Pseudomonadota; class Alphaproteobacteria; order Acetobacterales; family Acetobacteraceae; genus Rhodopila. Next base: position 1,788 of record CAYZKM010000240.1, on the reverse strand, counting down.
GTCATTGTAGGCTTTCTGAAAGCCGGTCAGGTCCCATCGAACGCCGAGCTTGTCCAGCGCCTGGCGCGCGGCGCCGAGGAAGCCGCCCGAGGCTGCCAGCATAGGCTGGCCCGTGAGAGACGAGATCTCGGCGCGGCCATACACGCCGTAGCCTAGCCGGATCAGGATGCCGGCATCGACAAGCTGGTGAAGTGCCCGTAGAACCTGACGCTCCCCTGCAAGGTCGCGGAACTCCCGCGTCAGGAATACATCATCCTGGCGATCAGTGATCCGCGTGACCAGCCGGTCGCGCAATGTTGGTCCACGGTCTCCCATTAGCGTCCGTCATGCTGCAAAAACCTGACTCGACGCTATCCGCCCTGCCCTCCATTGCCAAGCCGCCTTATGGGAGGCGCCAATGACGAGACTTGGTCTTATGTCTCCGCCCACACGAACCCTGGATTGAGTCCGCTGAAGTCCAGTCCCGCCGGGACGATCCGCCGATATTCGGCTGCCTTGAGGTCGAGATCGACCAGCTCATGAAGCGGGCCGCCGCACAGCAGCCGCAGGACCTCTGCGATGGCGAGGCTGGCGGCGGTGGCGCCCACGAACGGCGCGCCGACCGCTTTACCGGCGAGCAGAGTGATGCCGCAGCGATCAAGCTCTCCGCGCGTCAGCATGTCCGCGTAAGCCGGCCGTTCTTCTAATCCGGTGCCTCCACCTTCCGCCTTCCAGATCTGGGCCGCGCTTCGGGAGGCCGGGAGCGTGTGCAGACGAATGGCCCGGAAATCCTGGTATCCACGGCCCAGACCTGCCTCTACGACGAAGTCGAAGCCAACCTGATCGAGCGCCTGACGGCCGAGCGCATTATCAAGGCCGCACAGCGCGACCGCCGGTTCATCCGGCTGGCGCATGAAATGCCTGTCGAACAGCCGTTCATGGATGGCGGTTCCGAAGCCGCATGCTTCGGCCCAGGCGGCCATGGCCCGAGTTTTCTCCTGTCCGATGATCCGTGCGTCCGACAGGATCGAGGTGCTCTCGGTGGACGGCGTGATGATGTCCACGTCCTGCAGCACGAGATGCACCTGGCGGCGATCGGTGTAGGGCAGCAGACCCAGCGCCCACAGAAACGCCTGGCCAAGGTGTCCGAGCCCGATCAGCCAGAGCCGCGACGGCAGCAGGCGCAATTCCGGTTCATCCCCGGCTGGCGCAAGCCAATCGCACCCGGCCGAAGGATTCCAGAGCGACAGTCCCGCCATGCGGCGGCCGGCGATGCGGCTTTGCCCCGACACAAACAGGAATGCCTCATTGATCGCGAAGGCGGCTGACAACATCGGGCTCAGTGACATCACAGGGCGGGGTTCCGGCGCTGTATCGGCATCAGCCGGGACGACCCCACCTCGCCAGCCCGCGAACAGCATCCGGATATGAAAATCGCCCTGGCGGGCTGCTGGCGGCCCGCCGACCTCGATGCGCGCCGTACCCTGAGGAGCAGGTGCGAGCTGCGCGCCGAGGCGCACCAGAGCCTCCCCCAGGGTGTTGCCAAAGGGCATGGGTGCCAGGAGTGGGACATCGGGCGGCGCATCCACGGACGCGCCGCCCAGGAACACGCGGCGGGCCAGGGCCACGGCAGTCAGCACGGCAGCCTGGTGATGCCGGTCGCGCGCCGCCTGGTGGTCGAGATGCAGCGCGACGCGGTAGCCCGCGAAAAGGCTCTCCGCCTCCGCGATGGTTGATGCCTGGCCACTGTCGAGGGCCTGCATCGCATCGCGGTGCGCGTCCAGGAACAGCGCCAGCAACAGCGCCGCC
>CAYZKM010000239.1:0-7307 GCA_964478525.1 uncultured Bifidobacterium sp. | reverse complement strand
GGAAGTCCGGCCATGGCGGCACCGCGATACTGTGGAACTGGTTGTCGACGAGGGCGGCGTGCGCTTCCTCGAACAGCAGGATCAACGCGAAGGTCAGCAGCACCTGGTCCAGATGGTCCCGCGTGCGGAAATGGCGGAACAGGGCGCGTTCCAGCACCATGCCGAACACTGCCCCGCCGGCGATGGCGGCCAGCAGCGCAAGCCACAGGGGCACCGACGCCGCGGTCAGGACATAGGCGAGATAGGCGCCGATCATGAACAGGCTGCCATGGGCCAGGTTGATGACGCCCATGACACCGAAGATCAGGGTCAGGCCGCTGCTGATCAGGAACAGCAGCAGCCCGTACTGGACCCCGTTCAGGACCTGCGCGACGAAGCCGGTCACATTGCTCCCGCCGGCCTGGTCAGGCCGGCATCTTGCAGCCGGTCCCGGGGTCGGCCAGCGCCTCGGCCGCGGGGCCGATGACCTTGTTCTCGCCGTTCTTGGCCTCGCGCAGCCAGATCGTCTGCACCGGGTTGTGCGACGCCGACAGGGTGAAGGCGCCGCGCGGGCTGTCGATTTTGGCGGAGCGGATGGCGGCGGCCAGCGGCTTGATCGCGGCGGCGTCGCCCTTGGTCGCGTCCAGCCCCACCATCAGCATCTGCGCGGCGTCATAGCCCTGCACGGCGTAGACGTCGGCGTCGCGCCCGGTGGTCGCCTTGAACAGCGTGCGGAACGCCAGGTTCTTCACGTTGTCCAGCCCGTCGCCATAGTGCAGCGCGGTCTGGATCCCCTCGGCCGCGGCGCCCTGCGCCTTCAGCACGCCTTCGGTCAGGAAGCCCGACCCGCACAGCGGCACTTTCTCGCGCAGGCCGGCCCCGGCATAGTCCTTCACGAACTGGATCGCCCCGCCACCGGCAAAGAACGAGCCCACGGCCTCTACGCCCAGGCCCGGAATCTGCGCCAGGATCGGCTGGAAGTTGGTTTCCGGGAACGGCAGCGTCAGCACATGGGTCAGCTCCGCCCCGCCGGATTTCAGCCCGTCGCGGAAGCCCTCGCCGGATTCCTTGCCCGCCGCATAGTCCCAGGTGACCCAGGCCGCCTTCTTCACGCCCTTGGCCGCCAGCGCCTTGCCCATCCCGAACGCGGGCTGCCAGTTGCTGAACGAGGAGCGGAACACATAGGGCGAGCACAGGTCGCGCGTCGCCGCCACATTGCCGGCGTTCGGGATCACCAGCGGCACTTCCTTCTCGCGTGCCGCCTGCACCAGGGCCATCACCACGCCCGAGTGTACGGTGCCGACCATGATATCGACATTGTCACGGCCCAGCAGGCGGTTGACGTTGGCGGGTGCCTTGGCCGGGTCGGATTCGTCGTCCAGCCGGACGATCGTCACCGCGCGCCCGCCGAACTTGCCGCTCTGCTCCTTCAGGCACAGCTCGAAGGCCGCGGCGATGTTCTCGCCCAGGGCCGCGAACGTGCCCGAGAACGGCAGCATCAGCCCGATCTTCAGCGGCGCGGGCTGCGCGATCGCCGGGCGGGCGAGGACCGAGGCCGATACCGCGCCGGCCAGGCTGCCGAGGACGGCGCGACGTGAGACATGAGGCATTCAGCTGATCTCCCAGAGGGCCGGCCTGCGGCGGCGGCTCGTTGTCACTCCCCCTATCGCATGGTAGGCGATCGGCCATCAACAGACCGACAGCCCGAACATGGCCCACCAGCTTCCCGCTGATCCGACCCAACGCTTTTTCGAGCACTATCCCGTCGGCGCCGTCTTCGAGCTTGGCTCGTTCACGGTCACCGAAAACCAGATCATCGACTTCGCTCGGCTGTACGATCCGCAGGACATGCATGTCGATCCGGCCCTGGCCGCGACCGGCCCGTTCGGCGAGGTGATCGCCAGCGGGTGGCAGACGATCAGCCTGATGATGCGGCTGTTCGTCGCCAATTTCCTGCCGAAGAACGGCCTGGCCGCCCCGGGCATCGATGAGCTGCGCTGGCCGCGCCCGGTCCGCCCGGGCGACGCGCTGTCGGTGCGCATGACGATCCAGCAGGCGCGCCTGTCCCGGTCCAAGCCCGATCGCGGCCTGGTGCAGGGCCTGGTCGAGGTGTCGAACCAGAACGGCGAGGTCGTGCTGACGATGAAGCCGATGAACCTGATACGCGTCCGGCCCGCCTGATGGCCGTCCGGGCACGCGCCCTGCCGGCCGGGGCCGCCTGATGCCCAGCCATGAACGCCTGGACTGCATGAAATGTCCCGCGCTGTGCTGTCGCATGGCGGGGTATGTGCGTGTCAGCCGCGAGGATATCCGCCGCCTGGCCCGCCACCTGAAGCTGACCGTGCCCGACTTCGAAAAGCGGCACATCCTGGAAACGACAAAGAAAGGCGAGAAGCGGATCAAGCCCGGCTTCAAGACCTGCCAGTTCCTGGGACCCGACCGGATGTGCACGGTGTACGAGGCGCGTCCGGCCGATTGCCGCGGCTATGTCTGCTGGAACCAGGAAGACGAGACGGTCTACGACTATGCCGTTTTCCTGCAGTCGCCGGTGCCGGCGCTGCGCGACAAGGAAAAGGACATCAAGAAGTAAGCCGCGCCCCGCCCGGCAGCAGATGGGCGCGCAGGAAGGCGCAGATGCGGTCATACTCGGCGCGCGCGGCGGGTCCGGTGAAGCGGGCGCGCATGAAGCCGTGGATCATGCCGCGGGCTTCGCGATACGTGACATCCACCCCGGCCATGGCCAGCTTCGCCGCATAGACGCGCCCATCATCGCGCACCGGATCCAGCTCGGCCGACACGACATAGGCCGGCGGCAGGCCGGCATAGCTGGCGGCGACGGCGGGGCGCGCATACGGATCGGCGGCGTGTGCGGGGTCGGGCAGCAGCATCTTGTAGTAGGTGTGGCAGGCGGCGGTGGTCAGGCCATAGCCCTCGGCGTTGTCGACATAGGATCCCGTATCCATCGCCGTGCCGATGACTGTATAGATGACTGCCTGGGCGGCGATGCGCGGCCCGTCGGTGTCGCGCGACGCCAGGCACAGCGACGCGGCCAGATGCCCGCCGGCGCTGTCGCCGGCCAGGGCGATGCGGGCCGGGTTGATCTCGTACTGCCGGGCGTTGGCGTGCAGATGCGCCAGCACGCCGAGGCAGTCGTTGAAGGCCGCGGGATGCGGGTGTTCCGGCGTCAGGCGGTAGTCGACGCTGACGGTCACCGCGCCGGTTTCATGGGTGAAGCCCCAGGCGATCGGGTCGGAACTGTCGAGGTCGCCCTTCATGAACCCGCCGCCATGCATGTAGATGACGCAAGGCAGCGCGCCGGTGACGTCGGACGGGCGATAGATGCGCACGGGCACGCCGCCGTCGCGGGTGGGGATCACCGCGTCGCGCACCACCAGCCCGGGCGGGCGCGGCGGGGCGATGCTGCGTGTATAGGCGGACCAGGCCGCCCGCTGTTCGGCCAGGGTGGTCCCGCCATAGGCACCCTTCTGCGCCTCGGTCAGCACCGTCATGTCGGGATGCGGTTCCTGGCGTGGTGGCATGGCGGTGCGTTCCCCGGTTTCGGAGACGCTATCAGATGGGGGGCGGATCAGGCGAGGGGCTTTGCCATGGTGACCCGCTCGAACCCTTTCTCGGTCACGTGGCCGGTCTCGACGAAGCCGAGGCGCCGATACAGCGCGATGTTCTCGGTCATCCGCACATGGGTATACAGCCGGACTTCGCGGAACCCCAGCCGGCGGGCCTCGGCCTCGGCATAGGCGATCAGCAGGCGGCCGAGTCCCTTGCCCTGCTGATCCGGCAGGATGGCGATGTTGTCCAGCAGGAAGCCGTCCGGTCCGTGTTCCAGCACCAGCACGCCCAGGATCGTGCCATGGGCGTCCAGCACCCAGGCCTGGCCGGCGGCGATGCGGGCGGCGTAGTCGTCGTTCATCGGACCCGGCGGCTTGCCGATGCGGGGAATGTAATGGCGATAGGCCGCGTCGACGACGGCATGCACGGCGGCGGCTTCGGTCGCATGCGCAAGGCGGATGGTCGGAGCGTCCATGGTCCGGTCTCCTACTCGGCTGCGCGCAGCATCGCGTTCTCGGTCGACGGTTCCAGCCCCACGGTCTGCGCCAGGCGATCGAGCCGGCGCATCACCGCCTCGCCGGCGAACACGCCGCTATCCTCGCGCAGGGACAGGATCAGCCGCGATCCCTGCACCCGCAGCCTGGTGCCGGCCAGCAGGTCGGGCGTGCCGGCCGACAGCGTGTAGGCCAGGCGCAGGGCGACCCCCAGGATCTCGGCCCGATTGGCCGAGGCGACATCCAGCAGCAGGCGGGCGGAGCGGAGGAAGGGCGCGTCGGTATCGGCCTCGTAGCGCATGGCGATGGCCAGCGCGAGGAAGGCCCGCGCCTGGTGGTCCAGCCCGATCGCGGGCTGGCGCAGCACGCGGTTGAACGCCTGTTCGGCGCGAAACTCGGGATGGTCGTGGCTGCCGATGTCGGACATCCAGCACGCGGCCTCGCGCAGGCGCTGCATGGCGGGCGTGTCGGCGGGGAACAAGGGGGCGATCCAACCCATCAGCGCCGGCGGCAGCGACGGGTCGCGGCCGTGCCGCTGCGCCAGTTCATGGCCGGCGGCCTGCAGCGGGTCCTGCTGGCGCACCGCGTCGGGCATGCGGCGCATGAACCAGCCTTCGCGCAGGCCGGCGGCGCTGAACACCACGCGCCGCGCGCCGGACACTCGCAGTAGCCGGCGCAGGGCGACGGCGGCGAAAGGCAGGTCGTCGATGCGCCGGCGGGGCACGCCGGGCATCCGTTCCAGCGCGCGCCTGCCGGCGCCCGACAGCAGGGCGGCCAGGTCGCGCGCCTCCTCCCGTCCGATCGTGTAGTGGTGCACCATGTGCAGCGGGTAGCCCTTCTGCATCATGTGCATGCGGGCAAACGCGCGCCAGGCGCCGCCGACGAGGTACAGGTCGCGCCCGCTGCCGCCGCCCAGCCAGGTGACGGCGCGCAGATCGGCCTCGGCGATGTCACGAGCCTTCACCAGGTCGCCGCCCGACCGCTCGGCCAGGCGGATGACGCCCAGCCGTGTGGTCTGTGACGGGCCGCGCCGGCCCTTGTCCAGGCGCACCAGTTCCAGCGATCCGCCGCCGATATCGGCCAGGATGCCGTCGGCGTCGGGGATGCCGCACAGCATGCCCTCGGCCGAGTATTCGGCTTCCTCGATCCCGGTCAGCACGCGGATGGTCACGCCCGGCATCCGCGTGCGCAGGCCGGCGACGAATTCCCCGCCATTGCGGGCGTCGCGCACGGCGGCGGTGGCCAGCACCTCGAACGGGGTGGCGCCCATGGCGCGGGCGATCTGATGGTAGCGGTTCATGACGCGCAGCGCCTGGACCATCCCGGCGTCGTTCAGCAGGCCGGTTTCCTGCAGGCCCTGCCCCAGGCGCAGGACGGCCTTTTCGTTGAAGATGGCGGTGGGGTTGCGGGTGTGACCCTCGAACACCACCAGTCGGACCGAGTTGGAACCGAGATCCACGACGCCATAGCGCGGCAGGTCGGGGGGAGGCGAAAACGGCATGCATCAATCCTGGTTGACACGATCCTGCCGGCGGAAGCCCGGCAGCGGGGAGGCGATGGCGGGTCCGTGCAGGGCGGAACCCCGGCCCGACAGCGAGGGGTTGGTCATGAAATAATCGTGCGCCGACACCGGCTTCCTGCCGGGGGGAATGCGCTTCCAGGCGCCGTCGGGGCGCAATTCCCAGGTCTGCAGCGTGTCGCGCAGGTTGATCACCATGATCTGGTCCAGAACCTGGGCATGGACCGTCGCATTGTGAATGGGCACCAGCGTCTCGACCCGCCAGTCCATGTTGCGCTCCATCCAGTCGGCCGAGCTGATATAGACCCGCGCGTGGCGGCCGGGCAGGGCATGTCCGTTGCCGAACGCGTAGATGCGGCTGTGTTCCAGGAACCGCCCGACGATCGACTTCACGCGGATGTTATCCGACAGCCCGGGCACGCCGGGGCGCAGGCAGCAGATGCCGCGCACCACGGCGATGATCTTCACGCCGGCGGCCGATGCCTCGTACAGCGCGTCGATCAGGCGGTGGTCCACCAGGCTGTTGAGCTTGATCCACACGGTTGCCGGGCGCCCCGCCTTGGCGAAGGCGATTTCGCGGGCGATGCCTTCCAGCAGTACGTTGCGCGTGGTCAGCGGGCTGAACCCCAGCTCCTCCATCGCCTCGGGGCGGGCATAGCCGGTCATGTAGTTGAACAGCCGAGCGGCGTCGCGGGTCAGGGCGGGGTCGGTGGTGAAGAAGCTGAGGTCGGTGTAGATGCGCGCGGTGATCGGGTGATAGTTGCCGGTGCCGAAATGGGCATAGGGCCGCAGCGCGCTGCCCTCGCGCCGCACCACCAGGGACAGCTTGGCGTGTGTCTTCAGGCCGGTGAACCCGTAGACCACCTGCACGCCCGCGGCTTCCAGGTTGCGGGCCAGGCTGATATTGGCTTCCTCGTCGAAGCGGGCGCGCAGTTCCACCATGGCGACGACGAATTTGCCGGCCTCGGCCGCCTCGATCAGCGCCTTGACGATCGGGCTGTCGCGGCTGGTGCGGTACAGCGTCTGCTTGACCGCCACCACGGACGGGTCCTGCGCGGCCTGGCGCAGGAACTGCACCACCACGTCGAAGCTTTCGTACGGGTGGTGGACGATGATGTCCTTGGCACGGATCGCGGCGAAGCAGTCGCCGCCGAAGTCGCGGATGCGTTCCGGAAAGCGCGGGGTGAAGGGCGGGAAGATCAGGTCGGGGCGGTCGTCGACGATCAGCTGGCGCAGGTCGACCATGCCCATCAGCCCGCGCTGGGAGTAGATCTCGTCCGGCGCGGCGTTGGTTTCATTGGCAACCAGCTCGTGCAGGTCGTCGGGCATGTTGGCGTCGATTTCCAGATGGATCACCACGCCGCGCCGGCGCCGTTTCAGCGCGGTCTCGTACGACCGGACCAGGTCCTCGGCTTCTTCCTCGAACTCGACGTCGGTGTCGCGGATCAGGCGGAACAGCCCGCGTCCGGCCAGGCGGAATCCCGGGAACACCCGTTCCAGGAACATGATCACCAGGTCTTCCAGCACGATGAAGCGGATCGGTCCGCCGGCCTCGGCTGGCGGCAGGCGGATGAACCGCTCCACCTGGTTGGGCAGCGGCAGCAGCGCCCGCATGCCCTGGCCGTCATCCTCACGCGACAGCAGCATGGCCATCACCAGGCCCATGTTCGGGATGAACGGGAACGGATGCGCCGGGTCGATCGCCAGCGGCGTCAGCACCGGGAAGACGCGCTCCATGAACCAGGCAT
>CAYZKM010000238.1:0-7322 GCA_964478525.1 uncultured Bifidobacterium sp. | reverse complement strand
TATGAACGGGCCGCGGCGCTCCGGCCGAATGACGTGTCGATCCCGCTGCGCGCCGTCGAATCGCTGCTGAAGGGCCTGGCCGTCACCGACCCGCTGCCTTCGCGCGCCGTCACCATCCTGCGCCAGATCGAAGCGGTGCGCCCAGACGAGCCGGCGGTGCTGTGGTATCTCGGGCTGGTCGCGGCGCGGGATGGGGATCGCGACCGCACGCGGCTGTACTGGCAGCGGCTGCTGGGTCAACTGCCGCCCAACGGGCAGGAGGCCGGCATGGTCAAGGCGGCGCTGGATGCCCTGGATCGCAAATAGCGCGCCGAACCCGGATGCATGTGAGATTCCACACATCATCATGGGCTGAAATCCGCCATCACGGACCCGTGTCCGCATCGCGTCCGGGTCAGCGAACGCGGCGGGCCGCGGGCCGGGGGACGGGTCCAGGATCAGACTCCCAGTCCCAGGGGTAGAGTCTCGAATGACAGACATCGTGCCGTTGATGGCACGCACCTACGCGTTGGACATGTTCGCGACCTTGCTGGCCCGCCTGGCGGTGTCGCGGGCCGCATGCGACGAGTTGGCGACGCTGCTGGGCGAACCGTTCCGCCGCTATCACACGGCCGGGCATGCCGGCACGCTGTGGCACCGGCACATGGCGCATGGCGGCGACCCCGACGACCTGGTGGCGGCCCATGCCATCGCCTATCACGACGCGATCTACCAGGTCGGTGCCACTGACAACGAGGAACGATCAGCCGAGCTGTGGTGCCGCCACGCCCGTCATCTGCCGACCGAGCTGCGCGAGCAGGTGGGGCGGGTGATCATGGCCACGGCCCGCCATGGCGCGGCCCATGTCTGCGGCGATGCGCAATGGATGGTCGACCTCGACCTGACCCCGCTGGGCGAACCCTGGCCGCTGTTCCAGGCGAGTTCGGCCGCCTTGCGCAAGGAAGCCCCGCATTTGCCCCGTGCCACGCTGCTGGCTGCGCAACGGGATTTCCTCGGGCGCCTTGCCGGCCTGCCGCTGCTGTATCGCAGTCCGCGCCATGGCGGCGTCATCGCGCGGTGCTACGAGGCGACCGCGCGGGAAAACATCGGTCGTTTGCTGGCGAATTAAGCCGGCCGTTCGCCGGCCAGCTGCACCCGCCGGACATGGCGGAAATACGGGCCGGCATCGTTCAGCGCCAGGTGGTGGGTGCAGCGATTGTCCCAGAACGCGATCGATCCGTTCTCCCACCGGAACCGGCAGGTGAACTCGGGGCGCTCGCCGTGGCGGAACAGGAAGTCCAGCAGCGGCCTGCTTTCTTCCTCGGTCATGTCCTCGAAGCGATGGACGTAGGCGCGGTTGACGAACAGCGACTTTCGACCGGTTTCGGGATGGGTGCGCACCACGGGATGCAGGTTGACGGTCGGGCGCCAGTCCGCATCCTCGCGCACCTTGGTCGAGCGCTTGGCATTGCGTGCCACCGCCGGACCGGCGACCATATGGTCTGAATGCACCGCCCGCATGCCCGACAGCATGGTCTTCATCCCCGCGGACAAGGCGTCATAGGCTGCATACATGCTGGCGAACTCGGTGTCGCCGCCATAGGGCGGGACCTCCACGCCATACAGGATCGCGCCCATCGGCGGTTCGGCCATCATGGTGGTGTCGGCGTGCCATTCCTCGCCGACGATCTTCTGGTCGGTGGGCGCGCGCCTGATTTCCACGATCTCGTCGTCGGTGCCGAGGCCCCTGAAGTTCGGGTGCACGAAGATCGGCGCGAACCGGCGGGCGAACGCCTTGTGCGAGTCGTGGTCCAGTGTCTGGTCGCGGAAGAAGATCACCCCGTGTGCCAGCAGGGCCGAGCGGATGGCGGCGATGGTGGCATCGGAGACATCGTGCGAGAGGTCGACGCCATGCATCTCGGCGCCGACCGAGCCGGCGATCGGATGAACGGTCAGTTGGTTGCTGAGCATCCTGAACTTCCTCCGACAAAGACGGGATTATTCTTGATGCGGCCGGAGAGGCCGCGGCCTCTCCCCCGGGCCCCCTCCGGCGGCCGGAGGGGGTGTGACGCATGTCAGGCGACGGCGTCGGCGAGTTGTTGCAGATAGAAGGCCGGGTCGCCCCACAGACGCTCGATCACCATGCAGCGGCGGAAGTAGTGGCCGACCGCGTATTCCTCGGTCATGCCGATGCCGCCATGCATCTGCACCGCGCTTTGCGAGACATAGCGCGCGCTCTGGCCGATGCCGATCTTGGCCAGCGCCATGTCGTGGGCGCGCCTGGCGGGGTCGGTCTCGTCCAGGGTCATGGTGGCGAGCATGGCCATGGACTTGCCCTGTTCGGCGGCGGTGAACATGTCGACCATGCGGTGCTGCACGACCTGGAACGTGCCGATCGCCTGGCCGAACTGGACGCGGGTCTTCGAGTATTCCAGCGTCATCTCGTTCATCGCTTCCATGGCGCCGACAGCCTCGGCGCCGGTGGCGGCGATGCCGGCCTCGACCACGCGGCGGACCACTGCCATGCCCTTGCCGACCTCACCGATCACGTCGGCGTCGGTGACGCGGACATTGTCCAGCGCGATGTCGGCCGCGCGGGTCTCGTCGCGTGCGGGATAGCCGCGGCGGGCGACGCCCTGCGCTTTGGCGTCGATCAGGAACACCGTGACGCCATCCTCGTCATAGCGGTCGCCCGAGGTGCGTGCGCTGACGACCAGCTTGTCGGCGACATCGCCGTGCTGCACCACGGTCTTCGATCCGTCGATGATCCAGCCGCCGCCGTCACGCCGGGCGGTCGTCATGACATCCGTCAGGTCATAGCGGGCCTGCCGTTCGCCATGCGCGAAGGCCATCTTCAGGCTGCCCTCGCAGATCGCCGGCAGGATCGCCTTCTTCTGCGCGTCGGTGCCGAACAGGCGCACCGCGCCGCCACCCAGCACGACGGTCTGCAGATACGGTTCCAGCACCAGGTGCTTGCCGAAGGTCTGCATGACCAGCATGATTTCCTGCGGTCCGCCGCCGTATCCGCCATATTCCTCGGCGAACGGGACGCCGAGCAGGCCCTGTTCGGCGTAGCGCGACCACATGGCGGCCGAGAAGCCCTCGGGCGCGGTCACGAAGGCCTTGCGCTGCTGGAAGCTGTAGTTGTCCGACAGCATCCGCCCGATGCTGTCGACGAGAAGCCGTTGGTCGTCGGAAAGGTCAAAGTCCATTACAGCCCCAGCACCGCTTTGGTCAGGATGTTCTTCTGAATTTCGTTCGTGCCGCCATAGATCGTGGACGCGCGCAGGAACAGATAGCTGCCGACGCCGGCGCTGCTGGCCTCCAGCAGATCGTCAGGCTGGTTCAGCGCCTCAAGCTCGGCTGCCCAGATCGGGGTCGCCATCGGGCCCGAGACATCGATCGCCAGTTCCGTGGTGGCCTGCAGCAGTTCCGTGCCCTTGACCTTCAGGACCGAGGACAGCGGATCGGGCTTGCCGCCCTTCGACTTGTCGAAGTTCGACAGCACGCGGTACTGGGTGATCTCCAGCGCCTTCATGTCGACCTGGATCTGGGCGACGCGCTTGCGGAAATCCGCGTCCTGGATCAGCGGGCGGCCGTTCTGGTTGACCTTGCGGGCCATGTCCAGCGATGCGTCCACGCGTTCGCGCGACTTGCCGAGGCGGGCGATGCCGGTGCGTTCATTGCCCAGCAGGAACTTGGCCACATCCCAGCCCTTGTTTTCCTGGTGCACCAGGTTCTCGGCCGGCACCTTCACGTCGTCGAAGAAGACCTCGTTCAGGTGGTGGCTGCCGTCGATCGAGATGATCGGGCGCACGGTGATGCCCGGCGTCTTCATGTCGACCAGCAGGAACGAGATGCCTTCCTGGCGCTTGCGCGCGTTCGGGTCGGTGCGGACCAGCAGGAAGCACCAGTCGGCGACATGCGCGGTCGAGGTCCAGATCTTCTGGCCATTCACCACGTATTGATCGCCGTCCCGCTTCGCCGCGGTCTTCAGCGATGCGAGGTCGGATCCGGCGCCGGGTTCCGAGAAGCCCTGGCACCACCAGTCCTCGATGGTCAGCGCGCGCGGCAGGAAGCGCTTCTTCTGCGCCTCGGTGCCGAACTGGATCAGCACCGGGCCGATCATGGTGATGTTGAAGGACGAGAGTTCGGGCGCCGGGGCGGCCTGGTTCTCCTCCAGGAAGATCATCTTCTGGATCGCGCTCCAGCCGGTGCCGCCCTGTTCCTTGGGCCAGGACAGGCCGGCCCACCCCTTGGCGGCGAGGATACGCTGCCAGCGGACCGTGTCCTCCTTGCGGGGGCTGTGGCCGAGCTTCATCCGGTGATGGATGTCGGCGGGCAGGTTTTCCTTGATGAAGGTTCGGACTTCCTCGCGGAAGGCGGTCTCTTCCGGGGTAAAGCGCAGATCCATTGGGCGGTTCCCTCCTACTGGCGGGTAGCTTACGCGGGAGCATGGGGGCGGCGCAATCGGGGTCCGGCTGGCCAGGATCGTCCCGGCGCCCGACGGCCTAGCCGAACGTCCGGCTTTTGGCCCTGTCCATCGGGCTGGTCTTGCGGCCAAATCAGCGAATCGATCCAGGAGAGTTCCGATGCCCGAGGGCGCCAGTTTTCCCATCACCAAGGTCAACAAGGTCAAGCGCCGGCATGATCGCGGCCGCTACGACAAGGCGACCGTCTACGACATCCTCGATGCCGCGCTGATCTGCCACATCGCCTATGTGATCGACGGCCGGCCGTACTGCACGCCCACCGCGTTCTGGCGCGAGGGCGATCATCTGTACTGGCACGGCTCCTCGGCCAGCCAGATGATCAAGGCCCAGCGCGGCGGGTTGGCGGTCTGCCTGACCGTCACGCATCTGGACGCGCTGGTGCAGGCGCGCTCGGGCTTCCACCACTCGGTGAATTACCGCGCGGTGATGGCATGGGGCACCGCGCACGCGATCACCGACGGCGACGAGAAGCTGCGCCTGATGGACAATTTCATCGACCGCATCTACCCGGCCCGCAGCACGCTGATCCGCCAGCCCACCGCGCAGGAGCTGAAGGCCACCACCCTGATGGGGATGGAGATCGAGACCTGCTCGGGCAAGATCCGCGACACCCATGTCGGCGACGAGGAGGAGGACTATGCCAACGTCCCGGCCTGGTCGGCGCTGATCCCGGTCACGCAGGTCCTGGGCGAGCCCAGTGAATGTCCGCGCCAGCTGCCCGGGCTGGCGATGCCCGAGCAGATGAAGCCGTTCCGGGCCGGCGCGCGCCTGGACCAGGTGATGAAGCAGGCCTACGACGACACGTTCGGCGGCGAGTAGCCGACCGGCCCCGATCATTGCCGGTTGGCATTGCCGGTTGGCCCCCGATCATTGCCGGTTGGCAAAGACCCCTCTACAGGTTTCGCGACCTGTAGGGGATCGTCGGAATGTTCCTGCCGCGCGCCGGGCTGTTGCTGCTGGCCATCCTGCTGCCGCTGGCCGGCGCCTGGGCCGACGATGCCGGGCGCCGCACCCTGTTGCAGGGCGCCTGGGCCCCGGATGAAACCGGCCTGCTGAACGCATCCGGCATCAAGCCCCAGACGTTCGAGGTGTTCGACCTGCGCCTGCTGAACGAGATCGGCCTGCGCGCCGGCATCGGCCTGGTGCTGCGGCCGATGGAGGCGGCGCATATCGACGCGGCGCTCGAAGCCGGGGAACTCGACTTCGCGCTGCCCGAGATCAAGGCGGGCGCGAACCTGGATCGCACCGCGCTGTCCATCCCCTATCGGGAACGGTCGGACCTGCTGTTCGTGTCCAACCGCGTCACGGGCCTGCCGGCCAGCGGGATCGACGCGCTGCGCGTGGCGCTGGACCGGGGGCTGCGCATCGGCGTGTCCCGCGACCGGCGCAACAGCCCCGCGGTCGATGCCCTGCTGTCCGACCCGCGCCATGCCAGGCAGGTGATCCTGGCCCCACGCGACGCCGACAACCTGGACCACCTGTTGATCGGGCGCATCGACGGCTTCCTCGCCCTCCGCCTGCTCGGCCTGTCCGTCATCGCCGCCAAGCCGGGTGCCGCCGACCTGGTCGTTGCCATCCTCGATCCCGTGCAGAACCACTCGATCCATATCCGCTACAGCAAGGCCCGCGTCGGGCCGGACACCGTGGAGGCGCTGGACGAGGCCATCCTGTCGGCGCGCGCCGACGGCACCGAATCGGCGCTGCGGGCGCGGGCGACGGCGCCGATCCTGCTGCGCCTGGCCGCGGCCGAGCGCTGGTTCCACTGGATCGAGATACTGGGCATCGTCGCCTATGCGTTCTCGGGCGTGCTGCTGGCGCGCCGGGAAGGGTATTCGCTGGTGGGCGGCTTCGTGCTGGCCGCGCTGCCATCGGTGGGCGGCGGCACGCTGCGCGACCTGCTGGTCGCGCGCCATCCGGTGGGCGTGCTGGCCTCCGCGACACCGATGCTGCTGGTGACCGGCACGGTGCTGGTCTCGTTCTTTGCCTTCCGCCTGATCGAGCGGTTCGGCGGCTGGCTGGACCGCCCGCGGCAGTGGATGGAGTCCGAGGAGCCGTCCGCCTCGGTGCTGTCGTTCAAGAATTTGTATGAGGTGACGGATGCGCTGGGCCTGGGCGCCCTGACCGTGGTGGGCGTGCTGATCGCGGTGATGTACTGGGCCGAACCGCTGTGGATGTGGGGCCCGATCTGCGCGGCGATCACCGGGGCGGGGGGCGGTGTCCTGCGCGACGTGGTCCGCGCCGAGAGCGACCAGCCCGCCTTGCGGACCGCGATCTATGTCGAGATCAGCGTGCTGTGGGGCCTGATCCTGTCGGTCATCGTGCTGTGGCTGGGGCAGGAGGAGCGGCCCGAACTGCTGCGCCTGGCGGTGATCTGCGTCGTGCTGGGCGGGTTCCTGACCCGCATGGGGGTGGTCTGGTTCCACGCGCGCAGCCTCCGCTTCTGACCGGCCGCCCCCCTGGTCCGCCCCCCTGATGCTCCCCGCCGGGCGGCGGGCGCGGGCCTGGTTGCATGCGGTGGGGGTTGCCCGCACTCCCCCCTTCCGCCTATAGCGGCGCGCGTTCGAGGAGATATCATGGCCGCCATTGCCGAAGCTGCCGGTGAGAATGCCGCCCTGGCCCGTCAGGCGGAGATTCTGAGCCGGCCGATGACCCCGACACGCCGCATGGCCGACGCGATCCGGGCTCTTTCCATCGACGCCGTCGAGAAGGCGAAGTCCGGGCATCCCGGCATGCCGATGGGCATGGCCGATGTCGCGACGGTGCTGTGGTCGCGGTTCCTGAAGTTCGACGCCGCTGATCCGCGCTGGCCCGACCGCGACCGCTTCGTGCTGTCCGCCGGCCATGGGTCGA
>CAYZKM010000237.1:0-7324 GCA_964478525.1 uncultured Bifidobacterium sp. | reverse complement strand
GGCTGACCGTAAACGGTCAGCGCGCGCTATCTTATTGTCTGATCGCATGATTCACACGCTGCCACGATTCCGCTCAGCGTGATCATGCTCCAGAAGCCGGACCGTCTCGATGCGTCCCGCCCGCGGCCGTCAGTCCACCAGCGCGGCGCGGGCCATCGGGCACGACGCGGCGACGGCCTCGGCGCCACGCCGACGCCGAGCGGTTGTCGCATAGCGTCCGAAGGGGCGCGCGGGGTCCTGGTTGGGCGTCACGATCGTGCGGCAGTAGTCATTCCAATCGGATGACTGCCAGTCGGCAAGGCCATCGACGACGGTCATCGCCGACAGTGTCTGGTTGCTGTAGGCGGCACGGGGGATCGGCTGCACCTGTATCAGGGGGAAATCGTCGCGCAGCCGCACCGGGACATCGGTGCGCGTCAGCCGCAGATTGGTGAACAGCGGTCCGAACCAGGCATCCGATTCGATAATGCCCTCATATAACGTGTACCCGCCCGGTCCGGGCAGGTTGGCCGGCGCGCGCACCAGCAGGTGCCAGTCCGGCAGAGTCCGGACCATCAGCCCGGTCCAGATCTGCAGCGTCCCGGGCTCGGGCAGCGCGGTCAGGAAAGGCGGCGCGCACCCGGCCAGCTCGGCGGGCGCATGGTCGTCGAACCGCGCCGCGAAATCGGGAAACTGCGACGACGGCTGCAGCGGCAGCCATTCCGAGGCACCCGCATGGTGCCAGAAGATGTCGGTGCCATCCCACAGGACGCGGATGTCCAGCGGGCTGAACACCCACCAGCCGAAGGCGGACGCGCTTGTCGCGGCCTCGCAGTAGCGGGTGGCGCGGGTTGGCAGGGTCCCGCAGGCCGACCGGTCGGCACGCCGAGGAGGACGCGCCGCGTCGATCAGTCGATAGAAGCGGACCACGGACGGGGTATCGTTCATGTTCTATCCTTGGGATGCGGCGCGTGCGCGCACAGCGATGACCAGATGGTCACCGCTGTCAGGCGGTCGGCGTGGTTGTCCGGTCGGCTGGGCCGGTTACTTCGAGGACCGGTCCGCGGCCAGGCGGAAGCCGCCGCCCAGGACGATCCGGCCCGTGTCGTGCGTGCGGCTCGGCATCACCGCCGGCAGCGGACGCCCGCGGTTCTGGGCGGTGGCGGCATCCTGCACGGCGATGGTGGCGGGGCGGATGGCGGACTTGATGTTATGCATGGTTGAGATCCAATCATTGAAGGTTCATTCACCAACGGATCGCGTTGCGTGCACCGGCATCGAGCCCCGCAAACACAACGTGCCGCACGAGGCGGCACGTGGGACTCAAACGAAAGGCCATGACGGGGACCGTCATGGCCTTAAAGATCAGCTACCGGAGAATCCCGCGCTGCAAAGAAAGAATGTTCGCAAGTACCGCGGGGTGCGTCAGGCGCAATGGTCCCGTTGACAAGGCGAATGTGTAACGACTACGCGGCGCCGGCGCAAGACATTTTTTCCTATCTCCCCTAATTATTCCTAAAGCGCGTGCATCCAGGCCTGAACCGCCAGGCTGGAAAGCGCCACGGCGATCCAGGTGGCGAAGCCCAGGACCAGGGGGCGGGTGCCCGCGCCGACGAACGCCCGCCAGTGGCCTTGCAGGCCGACCGCGGCCAGGGCGATCACCAGGACCCAGCGGCCGACCAGCTGCACGGTCGGGCCGACCGGGCCCAGCAGGCCGAGGGAGTTCATGGCGGACGCAGCCAGGAAGAACAGGATGAAGGTCGGGAACGCGTTATAGGCGCGCTGCGCCAGCGAACTGCCGTCGTCCTGGTTCCGCGGTTCGAACAGCGGCAGCGCCAGGCCGAAACCGATGACCAACGGGATGATCAGCGTCGTGCGGGTCAGTTTCACGATCGTCGCCGTCGTGCCGGCATCGTGGCTGAACGAGAATCCGGCCGCGACCACGGCCGACGTGTCGTTCACCGCCGTGCCCGCCCAGATGCCGAAGCCGTTGTCGGTCAGGCCCATCAGATGGCCCAGAAGCGGGAACAGGAAGACCGCCAGCATGTTGAAGAAGAAGACGACGGTGATGGAGTAGGCGATCTCCTCGGCCTTGGCGCGGATCACCGGCGACAGGGCGGCGATGGCGGACGCGCCGCAGATCGTCGTGCCCATCCCGATCAGGCACCGCATCCGCCAGTCGATTCCCAGCGCGCGGCCCAGCCCCAGCGCGCAGATCAGGCCCGCCGCGATGGTGATGATCAGCAGCGGCAGCGATCCCAGGCCGGTGCGCACGATCTCGGACAGGTCCAGGCTGGCGCCCATCAGGATGATGCCGCCCTTCAGGCACAGCTTGCTGACATCCCCGGTCCGCCAGACGCTGAGCTGCAACGGCCCCCGCGCCGTGTTGGTCAGGACCACGCCGATCGCGATGGCAAACAGCGGCGCACCGACCAGTGGCGCGGCGTTGCCGGCCAGGAACGCCACGAACGCGATGACGGCGCACAGGGCGATGCCTCCGGCCAATCGTGCCCATGCCGGCAGCGCCGGTCCTGATATCGACATCGCGGCGTTGGGTGGTGTGGCCATGGGCTGCTTCCCCTCGATCTGCGTTGCGATGCCGCAAACTGGCCCGGACCGCTTCCGTGTCCTGAGCCTCGGCGCCCGCGATGCGCAAGCGGTCCCACGCCGGGGCCGAAAAATCAATCCACCCGGTCGCCCGAGCGGGCGATAACCATCTCTCCGGCTGATTCGACGCCGAAGCGACATGCTTAGACTTGTAGACGATGCACATTAACGTATACTCGTCTCCAGGTTGTATCATGGCGTTGTATGCTATTGATCGGTGTAATGGCGGATCTGGTAAGAAGTGCCTCATCCCCTGGGACAAACAATGGGGCACCGCCCGCGGTGCGCCTGCGCCTGTTTGGCCACATGGGGGTCGAGGATGCTTCGGGCAAAACCCTGCTGCCACGCAGCCGGAAGGCGCGCGCCGTGCTGGCTATTCTTGCCTTCGCCGCCCCGCGGCCGGTGCTGCGGCTGCAACTGACGGCCTTGCTGTGGAGCCAGCGCGAGAAGGACCAGGCGCGGGCCTCGCTGCGCCAGGTCGTTCATGAAATCCAGGACTGCCTCAGCCAGGTTGGCAGCAACCCGCTGCGGGCCGAGCGTCACCATCTGGCGCTGGACCAGTCGCTGGTTGCCGTCGACGTGCTGGACCTGCTGCGGCACGAGACGCCCGGACCGGAAACCCTGCGCCATTTCGAAAGCCCGCTGCTGGAAGACCTGGTCGGGCTGGACCAGGCCTTCGACCAGTGGCTGGTCGAAGAACGCGCCCGGATTCTGGGCATTGCCTGCGGGCTGGGCGATCGGATGCTGGACCGCCTGCCGCGCGGCGACGACACGATCGCGGTGGCCGACCGGATCATCGCACTGGACCCCACGCATGAACGGGCCTGGCGCGCACTGATGGCGGTGCACCACGAACGGGGGGATCGCGCCGCCGCGCTGACGGCCTATGACCGCTGCCGGACGGCCCTGTCCACGGTGGGCCGGGACGGACCCGCGGCGGAAACCCAGGAGCTGGCAGCCCGGATCAGGTCCAATCAGGAACCCGCCGCCGCGGCCTCTCCCACGCCCTCGGCCCAGGCATGGCGCCGTCCGTCTGCTGCCGATACCCCGCGCGCCGGGCTGCGCCTGGGCATCGCGCCCTTGCGCTCGATCGGCGCCGGCGGCCCAGACGAGCTGTCCGAAGGCCTGGCCGAGGAAATCACCACCACGCTGTCGCGCTTCCGCTGGATTACCTGTGTCTCCGGCGCATCCTGGGTGGCCCTTTCCGGCGGCGCGCCGAGCGATCCGTTCTGGAGCGCGCTGGACCTGGATCTGCTGCTGGATGGCACCATCCAGCGCACCGGGGACCGGGTCCGCATCAGCGCCCGCCTGTTGGACATGCGCTCGGCGGGGGCGGTGATCTGGGCGCACCGTTTCGACCGGCAGTTCGCCGATCCGCTGGCGCTGCAGGACGAGATCAGCTCTGCCATCGTCGCGCAGATCGACCCTGCGCTGCTGATGCATGAAGGCGAGCGGACCGCCGCCCGGAACCTTGCCAACCCGACCGGGCAGGAGCTGGTGCTGCAGGCGCTGCCGGCAATCTACCGGCTGGAGCGGAACGGTTTCTTCAACGCCGGGCGCCTGTTGGAAGCCGCGTTGACCACGGATCCGGCCAATGCCGTCGCGCATGCCTGGCTCGCTTATTGGCATCTGTTCCAGGTCGGGCAGGGCTGGTCGCGGGACCCCGGTGCGGCGGCGGCGCGGGCGGCGGAAATGTCGGAACAGGCCGTGACGCTGGACCCTACCGACGCGCGATCGCTGACGCTGGCCGGCCATGTCCGCAGCTTTCTGGGCAAACGCCCGGTCGACGGCAGTGCCCTGCACGAACGTGCGGTCGCGCTGAACCCCAACCTCGCCCTGGCCTGGTGCTTCTCGGGCCTGACGCAGTCCTATCTGGGCAACCACGACGAGGCGCTGCGGCGCATGTACCAGGCGGTGCGGCTGTCACCCTCGGACCCGCACCTGTTCTTCTTCGAGCATGCGCTGATCATGCCGCACCTGATGCTGGCCGAGTATACCGGGGCGGCCGAGATCGGCCGGCGTGCGATCGAGCTGAACCCCTGGTTCTCGTCCGCCTACAAAGGTCATCTCTCTGCGCTCGGACATCTCGACCGGGGCCGGGAGACAGCCGTCATCCTGGCCCGCCTGCTGGAACTGGAGCCGTTGTTCACGGTCGAGGCCGCCATATCGCGCTCGCCGCTGGCGCGCCCCGAGGATCTGGAACGCTATGCCGAAGGGCTGCGGCGCGCGGGCCTGCCGGAAAAGCGGCCTGCCTGAGGCGGGCGAGCCAGCATCGAGGGTCAATGAGGCATTGATCTCCCCTGCGCACCAACGCAAAGTCGGCGGAATTCGCGGAATGCCCCGCAACCGGTCTGGGAGACAATCACGATGAAGTGGCCGACAGCAGCGCGTGCGTTTGCAATGATGGCGGGGATGGCCCTGTCGCTGGGTGCTGCCCAGGATGCGGTTGCGCAAGGGTCCGGTTCGGCAACGCTGGACGCCGCCAAGGCCAAGGGGCAGCTGCTGTGCGGCATCGCCGGCGGCGTTCCCGGCTTCTCCCTGCCTGACAGCCAGGGTGTGATGCGCGGCCTCGATGCCGATAGCTGCCGAGCGGTGACGGCTGCGGTGCTGGGGGATGTGGCGAAGGTGAAGTTCGTTCCCACCACGACGCAGAACCGCTTCACGGCGCTGCAGTCCGGTGAGGTCGACATGCTGTCGCGCTCCACGACATGGACCCTGGGCCGCGAGGGCAACCTGGGCCTGATGTTCGCCTGGGTGAACTACTATGACGGCACCGGCTTTCTGGTGAAGAAGGCATCCGGCGTGAAGTCGGCCAAGGAGATGGATGGCGCGACCATCTGCGTGCAGCCGGGCACCAGCACCGAGCTGGCGATCAATGACTATTATCGCGTCAACAAGATGAAGTTCACCCCGATCCTGATCCAGGACCTGTCGGAGATTCAAGGCGCGTTCCTGTCGGGCCGCTGCGACGCGTACTCGACCGATGCCTCGGCGCTGGCGACATTCCGTTTCAGCCAGGGTCCGAAGGCCGACGAGCTGGTGCTGCTGCCCGAGATCATCAGCAAGGAGCCGCTGGGTATCGTGGTCCGCAAGGGCGACGACAAGTGGTTCGACATCGTCCGCTGGACCTTCATCGCGATGGTGACCGCCGAGGAGAAGGGTATCACCAGCGCCAATATCGACAGCTATATGACCAGCACCGATCCGGAAATCCGTCGCCTTCTGGGCCTGGAGGGCGATATGGGCAAGGCGCTGGGGCTGGATGCCAAATGGGCGTACAACGTGATCAAGCAGGTCGGCAATTTCGGCGAGATGTGGGACCGCAACATCACGCCGATGGGTGTGCCGCGCGGCATCAACGGCCTGTGGACCAAGGGTGGGCTGCAGTACGCGCCGCCGATCCGGTGATCCGGATGGTGATTCGGGGCTGACGGACTGGCCGCTTCGGGCAACCGGGGCGGCCTTTTCATTTCGTGACAAAGGCCGGTTGATCTTCCCCGGCAATTTGCGCACAGTCGTTGACTAGCTGGGCTGCGGTCGATGCAATCTGGTCGGCCTGAGAATTGCATTGCTCCAAACAACCGGGGGACCTGATCGCCGATGTCCGATACTGCCGCCGATCCGCGTGTGGTCGGCGCCCGCTCTGCCCCCAAGCGTGCGATGCGCCTGTCCTGGTCGGATCCAACCTTTCGCGCGATCGTCTGGCAGCTCGTCATCGTCGGTATCGTGGTCGCGATCGGCTGGTACCTCGTCCACAACACCATGCAGAACCTCACCGCTCGGCGTATCGCCACGGGGTTCGGGTTCATGAACCGCGTGGCCGGGATCCCGATCGGGGAGTCGATGATCCCCTACAATCCGGCCGAGCACACCTATGCCCGCGCCCTGTGGATCGGCGTGCTGAACACGTTGAAAGTGGCGGTGGTCGGCGTTGTCCTGGCCACCATCCTGGGCACGATGATCGGCATCGGACGCCTGTCCACGAACTGGCTTCTGGCGCGGCTGACCGGTTTCTATGTAGAGACGATCCGCGACATCCCGCTGCTGCTGCAATTGCTGTTCTGGTACTCGCTGCTGCAGGGGCTGCCCGGACCGAAGCAGGCCTGGAGCCTGGGCAACGCGGTCTTCCTGTCGAACCGCGGCATCAAGATTCCCTCGATCGTCGAAGATCCCGTCCATGACTGGGTGATGCTCGCCTTCGTCGCCGGCGCTGTGCTGACATGGGTCTGGACCCGCAAGGCCGCTCGCACGCAGGCGGCAACCGGCGTGCGGCCTCTGGTCTGGCCGGTGGCGCTGGGCGGGCTGGTCGGCCTGCCGGTCATCGTGTGGGCGCTGATGGGCGCGCCATTTCTGCTGGAATACCCGGTGCTGCGCGGGTTCAACTTCCAGGGCGGCAATACCCTCAGCCCGGAATACTTCGCCCTGCTGCTGGGCCTGGTCATCTATACGGCCGGCTATATCGCCGAGATCGTGCGGTCCGGCATACAGGCCGTGCCGAACGGGCAGTGGGAAGCCGCCCGCGCGCTGGGCCTGCGGCACGGCGCGATCCTGCGCCGCATCATCCTGCCGCAGGCGCTGCGGGTCATCATTCCGCCGATGACCAGCCAGTATCTGAACCTGACCAAGAACAGTTCCCTGGCGGTGGCCATCGGCTATCAGGACATCGTCTCGATCGCCAACACCACGCTGAACCAGACCGGCCAGGCGATCGAGGGCATCGCCATCATCATGCTGGTCT